>JANYIG010000031.1 GCA_025358765.1 Candidatus Kapaibacterium sp. | reverse complement strand
AACCATTCAGAGCGGAAACTACCGACGCACACTGTGGCTCGACAAACAAGGGAGGGTGATCGGCTCTGCCCGTATTGTGCCAGAAGCCTTGCCTGTCCACGATTCTGCGGCATTGCTCGCTGCATTATCCACTCAGGTTCCGCCGTCGTTGCTGAACCAAGTTCCTGTCGGCGCATGGCGCGTGGATCTGTCGAATGTGGATGCGCCGGAGTACACAGCAGTGTTAGCAGAGTATGGCGGTGTATTGCGTGGTATAGAGCGAAAACTCGTGCTTCATGGAAAAAAGCTATCTGCAAAGCCACTTCAATGGGAGATTTCGTGGCGCAATCGGGTGATATTGAAGCACGAAGAAGAGCAGAAGCCGTCGGGGAGCATGACACCAATCAAGATAGCCACCATTACTTTTATTGCCTTGCTCTCTATTTCATGCCTTGTTATGGTTGGTGTATTCATTGTGCGGCTTCGCAAAAAAGCGGTAAGTCTGAGCGTGGTCGTTATCTCTGCGATGGTAGCGAGCCTCTATGCAACGATGACAGCACTAAATCAAACCATGTCAATTCTTGAAATAGCACTTGTTGGCTTGGGTACGGTTATTTTCTATGGTTTTTTCATGGTGGGGCTGCCCGCAGCTGGCTTACTGTCGCTCACGCGCGAGACATTTGCAGAAAAATTTTATACACTAATGCGCCTCCTTCGTGATCCACATCGCTCATTCTACGTGGGCAGAAGCATTGGGCAGGGCATTGCTTCGGGCGCTATTTATACGGCATTTGTATGCGTATTATTATTTGTCTTGCACAGTGTTCACGCCGAAAGCCTCTTGCACCATGCAGTGTTCAACGAATTGTATTACAAGATGACTATTACAGGGCAAAGCTCGCTTTTTCTTTTTGTCAGCAATGTATTGTTCCTGCCGTTCTTTGTTGTTGTACTTAATCTGGCGGCTCCAACGCTGGTGTATCGTTTTGTGCAACGTGTGATGGAGCGCCGGTGGGCGCTATTGCTGACTCTCGTGGTAAGTATCATTTTTACTGTGCTGTATGAAGCAGTCAAAACTGACAGCCTGATGTATGCTGCTGTCTATGGCACGGCTGAAGCAGTCGCTGGGTTAGCGGTGTTTATCTATGCAGATGTATTGGCGCTTATTTTGTTTGCGGTGACGACCAAAATTTTACTGTCATCGTTAGTGTTTGCCGCGTATCCGATATTGGCTGGTATTCTTGGCGTGATGTATGTGGGGTTGATTGGGTTTGCAATCGTGGCATATCGCTCAGAGCCAGAAACCATCAGCGAGGAAGAATACAAACCGCAATTCGTGGTAGAAAAAGAAGAGCAACACCGTTTGCACCAAGAACTTGCCGCAGCAAAAGCCGTGCAACAGCGCCTACTTCCAGCGAGCTTGCCGTCGGTGGAAAGCGTGGAAATTTGTGCAATGTGCGTTCCTGCGTACGAGGTGGGGGGCGATTATTACGACTTTTTCCCTCTGGACGAACACCGACTCGGCGTGTTGATTGGCGACGTGTCGGGCAAGGGCATTTCGGCGGCGTTTTACATCACGTTGGCTAAAGGCGTGATTGTGTCGCAAGTACGCCAGCAAGGAACGCCCTCGGAGGTATTACACCGCGTTAATTCACTGCTCTACGGCGTGATGGAGCGTGGGAAGTTTGTTTCCATGATTTACGGTATTTTTAACACCAAAACGCGAGAATTTGCCTTTGCAAACGCTGGTCACAATCCTGCCTTGCTCCGCAAAGCATCGGGCGAAACGCGGATGATTCCTTCGCGCGGAATGGCGATCGGCTTGGACAAAGGCAGTCGCTTTGAAGCAGCGGTGCAAACGGCAACTGTGCAGTTAGCAAGTGGTGATACCGTCATGCTTTATACCGATGGCGTGACCGAAGCAATGAACGGCGGCATGGAGGAGTACGGCGACGAACGAATGCTTGATATTGCCCGCAAGCCCGCAGCAACAGTAGATGGGCTTGTGACATCGCTTCTGGCAGATGTCCGCACGTTTGTCGGTAAAGCGCCGCAGCATGACGATATTACTGTAGTCGCCTTAAAAGCCTTGTAATTTTTTTTCTCACAATTTTTCTGTATGAACCCTTCTTCCTATCCAATCAAACGAGCGCTCATCAGCGTTTCCGACAAAACGGGCATTGTTGAATTTGCCCAAGCGCTTGCTGCTCGTGGGATAACAATTATTTCGACGGGTGGAACCGCTACAGCGCTCAAAAACGCTGGCGTTCCGGTGCAATCTGTGTCGGACATAACGGGCTTTCCAGAAATTATGGACGGGCGCGTAAAAACGTTGCATCCAAATATTCATGCCGGTTTACTGGCAGTGTTGGATAACGCCGACCACCAAAAACAGCTGGACGAACACACAATTCAATCCATTGACCTCGTGGTGATAAATTTGTACCCGTTCGAGCAAACATTGGCGAACACGGCTTCATCGCACGAGGACATTGTGGAAAATATTGACATCGGCGGACCAGCAATGGTGCGGGCATCCGCAAAAAACTACCGTTGGACGGCGATTGTGACTAACACCACGCGCTACGGCGACATCCTTGCTGCCTTAGAAGCCAATAACGGTGCGGTTCCCGAAGAACTGCGATTGCAGCTTGCTTGCGAAGCGTATGAACACACCGCCTATTACGATGGGGTGATTGCGCGGTATTTCAAGTCATTGGTCATTGGTCATTCGTCATTGGGTGGGGATGGCGAGTTTAAGGAGAATGAGACATTTGCGCTTCGTAAAGAACAAGCACTTCGGTATGGCGAAAACCCGCATCAAAGCGCAGCACTTTACAATATTGCCGGCTCAAAAACAAGCTACGGAGCTATTTACAAGCAACTGCACGGCAAAGAACTGTCGTACAACAATATCCTCGACATAGACGGTGCTTCACGCCTCGCCTTGGAGTTTCTGGAACCTTCTCTGGAACCCTCGCCCCTTAGGAGAGGGCAGGGTGAGGGAAAACAGAGCGAAGGCTTACAGGGCGAACAACAAAAAACCGCAGTCATCATCAAACACACCAACCCCTGCGGCGTGGGGAGCGCTCCCACACTTGCCGAGGCATACAACATTGCGTATTCTTGCGATACAACGTCGGCATTTGGGGGCATTATTGCCTTTACCGCCGCTATTGACCTCGCAACGGCGCAGGCTGTGGATGATTTGTTTACGGAAGTGCTGATAGCGCCGGATTACACATCGGAAGCGCTTGCACTCTTGCAAAAAAAGAAAAATCGGCGATTGATGACGATAAATTTTCAAGCACTGCGAGCCGCACTTCAGACGGAAGTAAAGGCTGTTGCGGGAGGGCTTTTGTTGCAAAGCGCTGACACGTTGCTGTGGAACGAAACAGCAATGAAGGTTGTGACCAAACGCCAACCCACAAGCGAGGAGCGAAAAGCGCTTGAATACGCATGGCGCATCGCCAAACACGTAAAATCGAATGCGATTGTTTATGCTGCCGCAAACCGAGCATTGGCGGTTGGTGCAGGGCAGATGTCGCGCGTGGATTCGGCGGCGATTGCGGCGCGAAAAGCAGAAAAAGCAGGCATAAACTTAAAAGGCTCTGCGGTGGCTTCCGATGCTTTTTTTCCGTTTGCCGATGGGCTGTTGGAGGCTGTCGAGGCTGGTGCAACGGCGGTGATTCAACCCGGAGGCTCCGTGCGTGACGAAGAAGTGATTGCGGCGGCGGACGAACGTGGCATTGCCATGATATTCACTGGTGTGCGGCATTTTAAGCATTGATTCCGACAAATTTTACCCAACTATTTGCCCTAATTTTATGGCTTCACAAAACAAAACTGTTATTTCCGTTCGCAATCTCGTCAAGGACTATGGCGAGTTCCACGCCGTTAAAGACATTAGTTTCGAGGTATATGAAGGCGAAATTTTTGGGCTGCTTGGTCCGAACGGAGCGGGCAAAACTACGACCTTAGAAATTATGGAAACCTTGCGCGAAAAAACCTCTGGCGAGGTCTTGATTGCTGGATTGTCGGTGGAGCGCGACCAAAATGCCATCAAAAAACTCATCGGTGTACAACTTCAGGCGGCGGGATATTATCCAAGTTTGACATTACTGCAATTGCTCGACCTTTTTGCGGGATTGTACAACGTGTCGGTGAATCACCACGAGATTCTTGCGCTTGTAGCACTCGAAGATAAGGCAAAATCGAAGTTCAAAGAACTTTCGGGTGGGCAAAAACAACGTTTTTCCATTGCAACGACGCTTATCAACAAACCCAACATTATCTTTTTGGATGAACCTACGACGGGCTTAGACCCACAGGCACGGCGGAATCTTTGGGATTTGATTCGCAAAGTACGCGACAGCGGCACAACGGTCGTGATAACCACGCATTACATGGACGAAGCGGAGGTTCTTTGCGATCGTGTGGCGGTAGTGGAAAGCGGAAAGATTATTGCGCTCGACTCTCCCGATGCGCTCATTGATAATCTCGTAGCAAATGGCTTTGAGCGCCCCAAAGCGGTAAAAAAAGCAAACCTTGAAGATGTATTTTTGAGCCTCACGGGGCATGAATGGCGCGATGAGTAGGCGTTGAGCGTCGAAAAACACCCTAATCAACCAAGCAACAATTACAACTATGAACAAACCATACAATCAATTTCGCGCTATGCTCGCCATCACAAAAGCGGGTCTGACTTCCATTTTGCAAAATCCTTCGGCAGTACTGTTTAGCATCGCATTTCCGCTTGTGTTTATCGTTGTCTTCGGATTTATCGGCGGCGGCGGGTTCTCGATGGACATTGGTGTAGAGCAAGGTACTGACGAGAATCACCCTGTTTTTAAGGCTATTGCGTCGCTACCATCTGTCAAATTTCATCGCGGTAAATCCACATCAGAACTCACAACGGATTTGCAAAAAGGCGAGATGGATGCGGTTATCGGCATCGCTCCGGCTGCAACCGTTGGTACGCCAGCAATAGTGCGGCTCCAAACCTCGCAAGCCTCGCGCGAGCGTGGTGGCTTATTTTCGTTGATTTTGAATCAAATTGTTGACAAAGCAAACCTCAATGCGGCGCAGATACAGCCGTCGGTGGCGGTGCTGCAAGCGAGCGAAGTCGTAGGGCGAAAATATAGAACAATTGACTTCGTATTGCCCGGACAATTAGGTTTTTCGCTGCTCAGTTTGGGGGTGTTCGGAACGGCATTTGTGTTTGTGAGTTTGCGCCAGACGCTAGTATTGAAGCGCTTTTTTGCCACACCAATTGCGCGATCGTACATTTTGGTGGGCGAGGCTATTAGCCGCATGACCTTTGGATTGATTAGTGCGGTGATTATCCTCACGATTGGACACTTTGCCTTCGGATTCACGCTCATCAACGGCATCTGGACGGGATTAGCGATGCTTGGGCTTTCGGCGCTTGGGCTATTGATTTTTATGGGGTTTGGATTCGTCGTTTCCGGTCTTTCCAAAGATGAAAGTACGGTTCCGCCGCTTGCCAATTTATTCACAATGCCGCAGTTTTTACTCGCGGGTACATTTTTTCCCGTAAACAACTTCCCAACATGGTTGCAACCTGTGAGCAAGATTTTGCCCCTCACGTATTTGAACGATGCCATGCGAAAAGTGGCGTTTGAGGGAGCGGGTTTGAGCGACATTGGCACAGACCTCGCGGTATTAGCTGTGTGGAGCGTGGTTGTGTATGCTCTTGCCGTCAAATTCTTTCGGTGGGAGTAATTTCTTAACAAGTGCCAAACTTTACTGTTGCCGCTAAAAAATATATAACTGAGCTATGAAATACCCTGTTGACTTCATCAATAAAATCGTTTGTGGTGATTGTCTTGAAGTAATGCGCCAAATGCCTGATGACTGCTTAGATTTAGTCGTTACTTCTCCGCCATACAATCTCAAAAATTCTACTGGAAACGGTATGAAAGATCCGCGTGGCGGCAAATGGAAGGGTGCGGCATTAGTTAATGGCTATTCGCATCATGACGATTGCATGCCGCATGAAGACTATGTTGCGTGGCAACGTGATTGTTTAACTGAAATGTTTCGACTCATTAAAGAAGATGGCGCAATTTTCTACAATCATAAATGGCGTGTTCAAAATGGATTGCTTCAAGATCGTCAAGATATTGTACATGGTTTTCCTGTGCGCCAAATCATTATTTGGCGACGTAAGGGTGGAATTAATTTTAACCCAGGTTATTTTTTGCCAACGTACGAAGTCATTTATCTTATCGCTAAACCTCAATTTACACTTGTGTCTAAAGCTAATTCTTATGGTGATGTTTGGGAGCTTAATCAGGAAATGAAAAACCCACATCCTGCGCCATTTCCAACAGCATTGATAGAAAGAATTATCTCATCAACAAACGCCGAAATTATACTGGATCCATTTATGGGGTCTGGTACAACTGCTGTAACCGCCAAAAGCCTAAATCGTCAGTTTATCGGAATCGAATTATCGCCTGAATACTGCACAATGGCTCAAAATCGACTTGCTGGAAACCCTATGAAAGAGCAAATAGGAGCCACACAACAACCCTCAATCTTTGTTTAATTTTATGCTCAAACTATTTACTAAAGATCAGCTTGTTACCGAAATTGAAAAGATTTTCAAAGACGGCTGGCAACCAAGTATACGAAAAGCAGGCAATGACGGTGCCGTTGGAAACACGCTTGAGACCTTGCTGGGCATCGAAGAGAACAACTTGCCCATACCTAATGCGGTTGATTGGGAGCTTAAAGGGCAACGAGCAAAAACCAATTCCTTGATCACGTTAAAGCATATTGAGCCTTCGCCCGAAGGGGCAAAAATCGTTGCAAATATATTATTACCACTTTATGGCTGGCAACATCAAGAGGCAGGAAAAAAATATCCTGCTGACGAAATGAGTTTCCGCTCTACAACGAGTACGATTGAGCATACTTCACGAGGTTTTATAGTACAAGTAGCCCGAGATGAAAAAAAAGTCAAATTTGTATTTGATGCTGGGAAGATAAAGTCTGAAAACATTGAGTGGCGAAAATCTGTTGAGTCTCGCGTAGGGCTTGGTGCGATTGAACCCGAACCCTATTGGGCTTTCGATGATTTAATTCATAAAATTGGTTCAAAAATTAAAAGCTGTTTTTACGTTATTGCCGATTCTAAAATTGATGATGGTCAAGAGTTTTTTCAGTATAAAGAATTGCACAAACTTTCAGGGTTTTCGTTCGACGGCTTTTTGTCGTGTATCGAAAAAGGTGTTGTCTTGATTGACTTCGATGCACGAACACGGCATAATCACGGTACAAAATTTCGTATTCGCCAAAACAGTTGGGAGTACTTGTACTCAAGTGTCGAACGTATTTTGTAAACGCCAAACTTCGTAATAAAAAGTAATTTATTCGCATGAAGATTGAAAATCACCATTGTTCCATTCATTTCGTCCGTTACAATGAAATCGATAATTTTTCCACATTCCGCAACAGCACTGGTCTGCACGGTTTTTTTCTCCACAATGTCTGCCATTGCTCAAGAAACGCCCATAGCAAAACCCCAATCGCTTAAAACTATGAATACAGCACAACCGCCGATGGCGAAGAAACATTCGCATCCCGTGACCTTGCACGGCGACACGCGCCAAGACGATTATTTTTGGCTCCGCGACAAAACGAATCCGGAAGTTATTAAACACCTCGAAGAAGAAAATGCCTACACAGAGCTGATGATGGCAGATACGAAGCCACTTCAGGAAAAACTGTTTGCGGAACTCAAAAGCCGTATCAAGGAAACTGACCAGTCTGCGCCCGGGCGCAACAACGGCTATCAGTATTACAGTCGCACGGAAGCCGGCAAACAATATTCAACGTACTGCCGTCGCAAGGGCGATATGAAAGGTGCTGAAGAGGTGTTGGTGGACATGAACCAACTCGCCGAAGGTAAAAAATTCCTTGCACTCAGGGCGTATAGCGTTAGCCCGAACGCACAGCTGCTGGCGTACGGTTTGGATTACGACGGTTCGCGCAAAATCACGATGTACATCAAGGATTTGCAAACGGGGAAAATTTTGGACGAATTTGGCGTGATGGGTGGCGCGTTTGCGTGGGCGAACGACAATAAAACCGTTTTTTACAATATTTATGACGAAGCGCTGCGTTCGTACAAAATTTTCCGCCACGTTCTGGGAACACCAAAAACTGAAGATGTTGAGATTTTTCACGAAAAAGATGACAAGTTTGATGTCTATGTCGGCAAAACACGAAGCGCAAAATACATCACGATGACCGTCGCAAGCAAGCTCACACGCGAGGTGTGGTTGCTCGATGCCGATAATCCTTCGGGACAATTCGCCGTTGTGGAGCCGCGCAAAACCGGACACGAATATTCGGTAGAACATCAAGGCAATCGCTTTTTGATTTTGACCAACGACAATGCCGTGAATTTTCGATTGATGGAAGCGCCTGTCACGCCGAATGCAACGCCTTCGCAAGCGACGTGGAAAGAAATCGTCGCGCATCGCCCGACCGTGAAACTCGAAGACGTGGATGCCTTCGACAAGTTTTTTGTGTTGACCGAACGCGATGCTGGTTTGATTAAATTCCGCATTACCAATGACAAACCTGCCGTATCCGGCAATGAATCGCATTACATTCAATTCCCCGAACAGAGCTATATTGCTGGTCTGGGAGCAAATGCCGATTACACAACGCCTACGCTGCGTTACATCTACGAATCGCTCACAACACCGGAAACGTATTACGACTATGACATGACTGCTCGTACACAAGTGTTGGTCAAACGTCAAGAGGTTCCGAACTATAATCCCGACAACTATGTTTCGGAGCGGATATACGCAACAGCATCGGATGGCGTAAAAATTCCTATGTCCATTGTGTACAAAAAAGGCATCAAAAAAAGCGGTGCAAACCCAACATTCTTGTACGGATACGGCTCGTATGGCATTCCGAACGACCCCGATTTCCGTGCCTCAAGACTCATCTTTTTGGAGCGTGGCTTCGTGTATGCCATTGCTCATATTCGTGGCGGTGGCGACATGGGTAAACAATGGTACGAAGACGGGAAATTTTTGAAGAAGAAAAACACGTTCACGGATTTTATTGCGTGTGCGGAACATTTAGTCAAGGAAAAATACACCAAACCCGAAAAACTCGTGATTGAAGGGCGCTCGGCGGGCGGGCTGCTGATGGGTGCGGTCACGAATATGCGTCCTGACTTGTTCAAGGCAGTCCATTACGGCGTTCCGTTTGTGGATGTTATTAACACAATGACCGATGCCACGTTGCCGCTTACGACGGGTGAATATGAGGAATGGGGCAATCCGAACGACAAACAATATTACGACTATATGAAATCATATGCTCCTTACGAAAACGTGGAGAAGAAAAAGTACCCGATAATTTTGATGACAACAGGTTTGAACGACTCGCAAGTGCCGTACTGGGAACCGACGAAGATGGCGGCTAAACTCCGCGAAATGAAAACCGATAAGAACATGTTGATAATGAAAGTAAACATGGGCGTTGGACACGGCGGCGCGTCGGGGCGCTACGACGCATTAAAAGACCGTGCGTTCGAGACGGCATTTTTCCTAAAGGCGCTTGGGATATCGAAATAATAAAAATATGATATTGAAAGGTGGACAATGGAACTTGACATGACGCTTTTTCACGAGGCGAATCGGCTTGTCTCTTATTCGTGGTGGACGTTTTACCGTGCAGTAGATATTGACGAGCCAACGTGGGTGCTGGCAGCAATGGCATTAGTCGCAATGTGGTTTGCTGGGCAAACGCCTACGCAAGCGGACTACATCCAAAACCTTGGCAAACAACCTAAAAAACAGGCAACCATACGCAGCCACGTTATTGTCTTGTTTGTGGCGATGGCGCTATCGTTTGTTCTTGCGCGGGGATTGCAACACTTTTTCCCGCAGCCGCGCCCAATGGCTGTAGCAGAGATGATTGTACCGATTGATGCCGCAGATTGGCAACAAATCAAAGCTGCAATCTCTACACAGGGCGCATTTCCCAGCGACCATGCGGTGATGTGGTTTGTGATGGCAACAGGTGTGTTCTGGCTTAGTCGTAAAGCGGGCTTGGTTGCATTTACGCTTGCTATTGTGTGTTCCATTATGCGTGTTGGAGCAGGGTATCATTGGCCCCGTGACATGGCGGCTGGCGCGGCGCTTGGCATAGGGATGACGTTACTTTCTTTTGCCGCGCTCAAGCGAGTACCTTCCTATTCAAAACTGCTTGCGTGGATAGTGGCGCTATTCGACCGTTATCCTGTTTGGTTGTACACGATAGCGTTTGCCGTTGTGTGGGATTTTTCACAGAAGTTTTCTACCTTATTTGCCGTATTGGCAATGGTATTGGGACACTCCGTTTCGCATTAAATTAAGCAGCAAAGATTTTGCTGGTGCTACCAATCATCTTTATCACCAGAAAGAAAGGTCAGTTATGAAAAAGAAAAACGCTCTTATCATGTCGGCAATACTGCTTGTTATGACAATGTTGGTGGGCTGTGTGACGACTATACGTGATGTTTTGAGTGGGAAAGAAAAAGGCATCACCATGCAGTACGCGCTGCCCGTGGATAAGGCGTACAAAGTGGCGTACACGGTACTGCGTTGGTCGAGCGATGGTTTGATAGAAGACCACCGAGAGGAAGGATATTTATTGACGGCAAACGGCAAATACCAATCCCAACTCATTGCCGTTTGGTTCGACTCCGTGAGGGTTGACACGACTGCTATAACGTTTGTAGCTGCAAATGGCGTTATTTCGCAAAAGAGAGAGCAGAAGCTGCACAGTTATTATCAAGAAGCAGTCCAAAAAATACGGGCGGGTGAAAAGCTACCCATACAGCGCCCTGACTGGCTTAAAGCGATTGATGCTTCCATTGACAATTAGATTAGCTACATTAGAGTGTATTCCGAATTATCTCCAGGTCTGTCACACCCGCCCCAGCGAAGGCTGGGACGGGAATGACATACAAAAGTATTCGGCATAAACTCTATTGTACATTGTCAGAGTGGAGTATCGTTTCACCATCCACCAATTGCGTTATGAATACTTCTTTAATTGCTTTCGTTCTCATAACGGCTGCCCTGCTCGCCGCCCCAAGGCTTTCAGCGCAGCCGCCTGAACTCGTTCTCGTTCCTTCAAAATTGAACGTTGCCGGACAATTTTCTGCGCTTTACGCGGGTATTGATTCCGTCAAGCTCCCACGCGGTTTTTCGATGAATGTATTTTATGCTGGATTACTCAAACCGCGTTTTTTTGCGTGGAGTCCATCGGGTGTGTTGCACGTGGTGGATATGGTTGCCCGTGCGGTGTACGCGCTGCCGGACAAGAATGGCGACGGTGTGGCGGACACAGCTATTGTTGTTGCATCGCCTGTAGATTCGGCGCACAGCTTGGCGTTTTACAACAACGCGCTTTATGTGACGGAGGCTCGTCAGGTGAAGCGATTTACGGACACCAACGGCGACGGCATTTATGAAACGATGAGCGTGTTTATTGACAACATTCACGCAACGGGCGTGTTCAACCATTACACGCGGACACTGCTGATTGACACAGTTGGGAAAGCTATGTACGTGAGTGTTGGCGCGTCGTGCAACGCTTGTCGTGAAGTAAACGCCGAACGCGCTGCGATTTTGCGGTTCAATCTGGACGGCACGGGCAGAAGCGTGTTTGCAACGGGTTTGCGGAATGCGCTGGGGCTGGCGGTTGAGCCAACAACGGGGCGGCTTTGGGCGGCAAATGCCGACCGCAATGGGCTTGGCGAAACCGTACCGGAAGAAGTGCTGACAACCGTGCCACAAGGAAGTTTTCACGGTTTTCCGTTTGCGTACAGCGCTTCGCCGACAAACGGCTTTGGAAGCGAGATTACGAGCCAATGGGATGACTTTGCCGCCGCGACTGCTGCGCCGGAGTATCAAACAATGATGCCGCTTACTCGTGCTGATTCCGACCGAGTGGCTTCCATGAAAACGGCGGAAGTGCTATTGCCCGCGCATTCTACGCCGATGGGCATTCAATTTTACACGGGGCGTTTGTTTCCGGCGTTTTACCGCAACGCCGCATTTGTGGCGGTGCATGGCTCATACGACCAAAGCTCGCGGAAAAAGGCGGTTGGCTACAATGTGATGCTGATGAAAAAAGATGTATTTTCTGGAAAATACCATGCGAATGACTTCTTGACGGGTTTTCTGACGGATAGCGCTGCATACAAACATTGGAGCCGACCGTGCGGCATTGGCGTAAGCCCGAACGATGAATTATTTGTGAGTTCTGATGCCGCTATTGGTGCTCTCTATCGTATAACCTACACCCCGCCCGTTGAACTGTCGGTACCCTTGCAAAATGATTCTTTTTTGTCGTCAGTGTTGCCAAACCCCGTAGCCTCAAGCCTTGAAGACGTAACGATTGAATACGCCGCGCCCGAAGCAGGCGTGATAACGTGTTTGCTTTATGACGCACGAGGCGGATTGCTCGCGCAGCACGAAGAGCGTACTCTTCCAACAGGGCGCGGACGGTTGCAATTGCTTCAGCGCATGAGTACCTCGGTTCCACAATATGCTTCTGGTGCGTATTTTTACCGCCTTATGCTGACCGCAAGTAGTGGCGCAGTGCGGGTGTCGTCGGGGCGCGTAGTGATTGTACGATAAGAGAGCCGACAGCCAGCTACGCTGACAGCCGGCAAGGGAACTCCTGCCGGCTGTGTACTTCTTTGTGGGCTGCCGACTTTTATGTAGGCAATTCCGTGAAATTTTGATGGAAACGTTTCCACTACACAATCGGCGGAGAACGCATAAAACCTTCTTCCGCTCGTATCACCACAAACGTCATATCGTCGTTCAACACCGCACCTTTTGACCATTTTTCGCTTGCCGCAACGAGGTACTCAATCGCTCCTTGCGCTGTCAAACCTCCTATTCCTTTGCATATCTGCTGTGCTATGTCATACCCCAAAATATCATCCTTGTCGTCGAAGCG
>JANYIG010000027.1 GCA_025358765.1 Candidatus Kapaibacterium sp. | reverse complement strand
GATTTCATAATGGGGTCGTGGTATAAAAGTTCATGATGTTGTTCTTTGAACTTTAGATAAACTCCTGGAAACCGCATCAAACCTTACGCGCAAGAACCCCACTCAATCTCCCCTTATAAGGGGAGAAGCAAGACGCAACACGTCTTCGTGGCGGCTTGCAGAGGGGTGATGCGCTCGAGGATGGTCAAGATTATCTAAACTTCAATGTTCTATAATATTGCAAGATAGTCGGAGGCAGTCGTGGAGCGTAGAACGGAGAACGCAACGTAGAGACAAGATACAGCCTTGTCTCTACCGCTCCACGTCTCCAAGCGGCGTTTCAATAATGACTTGCACCGTTCGATTATACAATCGTCCTTCCGGCAGCATGTTATCGAACAACGGCTCCATTTCGCCAACGCCTTTCGATTCGAGTAGGCGATATTTTCCCTTCGAGAGCCTTCCCAATTCTTCTTTTGCGTTGCCGCCACGTGATTGCGAGAGCGTTTGGTTATACTGCGTTTCGCCGATAACATCCGTATGACCAACAATCGTCACCTCCGAGTTTTGCGTCATACGCGGCAACACGTATTCGCGGAGAATACGGGCATTAAGCGTCCCAACATCGGATTTATCGAACGGAAACATAATAAGATTATAGCGCTCAAGCGTTTTGTCGGCGGTGACGTTGTTATTGACAGACCGTTTTTTCTCGTCTGCGGTGATGCGTTTGACAGGAATGCTCACGGTTTGCGATAAACAATTGCGCCCGACTTGATCCACGATAGAAACGCAAATATCAAGCGGTTGGTCGCCACTTGGATACTCACCTTTGTCGTTTTTCCAATCCCATGCAATACCCCCCAACGTTCCTGTGGTCGAAGCGTCAAACGTGCGCCAAATTTTATTGCCCTGCAAAATAATTACGCGACGCTTATACTGTGAAGTTTGTACTGGCACGGTTGGCACGCTCTTGGCTTGTGTAGCAGTAGGAATGGCGGTAGTGTTGGGCGTACTCAATTGTGCCGATGCCGCCAACTCAAGCATCAATGCGGGCGACGAAGGTGAGATAATCGGTGTGCGGTCAACGGTTGGTTTTGTAATATCCCAATCGTCGCACAAAATCTCGACGCGACGGTTTTCGATGATGCCGAGTGAATCCTCGCGGTTCGATGGAACCGATGGCAAATCCCGCGCAACAATTTTCATCCGCTTTTCGCTGACACCCCAAACAGTTTTCAGATAGTTAAACACCGTTTGGGCGCGGGCTTTCGAGAGGGCTAATGTTTTTTCTTTTGCGCTTACATTGTCGTTGCAACCCACAATGGTAATGCTCGATTTCGGCGATTGTTTTAAGCGGAAACCAAACACGTTCAGCGTGTGATAATATTTGTCAATCGTCTCGCCGCGAAGCCGCTCTTCGTCAAAGTTCTCGGCTTCTTTCGCATTGTTGAATGTGGTGTATCGCGCTGGAATCGTGCTGGAACCTTCATCAAAAAAGACATAATTCAAAATGCGATTTACGCTTACGCTCACAATCTCCTCCAACACTAATCCGCCAAAACCAGATGACAGAACTTTTGCCATAGCCCCGCGCGGTATAAACGCCGCCGGAGGTGGTTCGAGTTTGGTGCTAAACATCGGTTTCGAGCCGTATTGAAGCATGATAGGCGGAATCTCAATACTTTCAAGTTTTCCGTTTGGCAAAATAACGGGGCGTTTGATAATAATTTCCTGAAAGAGCCGCCCAAGCTGCTTGTTTTCTGCAAATATCTGAATTTTCAGTGTGTCCACAAGTTTTTCGACACCACCGACGGTTGTCACAAAATCGAAGTCATTGATAATAGCCTCAAACGTTGTGTGTTTGCGCGTATCCAGTGTGTCGCGGAACATGCGTTTGGTAAGCGGGTTGTACGCGATGATCGTTGCAGAGGTTGGCTGCCCGGTGCAGCCGTCGAACACGGTTCCCGTCAGTGGTACGGCGATGGTCAGGGCGCTTTTGGGAACAAACGCCATAAAAACATCGTAGTCGCCCTGAAAACCGCTAATATCCTTGCGTTGCGAAGAAAAATACAGCACATCGCGCTGTGCGGGTGTGGAGATAAATGCTTCGTTCGCATCAGTATTGATAGGCTTTCCGAGATTACGCGGTTTTGTCCAAATTTCTTTGCCGTTTTTGAAATCACGTACGGAAATGTAGAAGTCGGTACCGCCATAATTCGGGCTGTGACCATCGGATGCGAAAAATAGTTCGCGGTTGTTTGCAGCAATAAACGGCGACCAATCTCGACCGCTTGTGTTGACAGTCTTTCCAGCATTTTTAGCGGGCAGCCACGTGCGGCGTTGTGCGTCGTAATCGCAATACCAAATATCCGCATCGCCGGAACCGCCCGGGCGTGTGGAAGCAAAATAGAGCCTGTCGCCGCTTGGACTCAAACTCGGCTGTCCGTCCCAATCGTCAGAATTTACCGCAGTGCCGAGGTTGCGTGGAATACCCCACTCGCCGTTTTCTTTGAGTTCTACCACGTAGATATCGCATTCATACTCCTTATCGTATCCATCCACTTTTACCTTTTTTTTCAACACATCGGGGCGGTCACAGCCTGTGAAGTACATCACGCGGCGGTTTGCGGAAATGGCGGGTACACCTTCGTTAAAGCTCGTGTTCAAGCCGTTGTTATTTTTGAGGACAAGCGTGTCAATATTAAATGGCGGAAGGAAGGTAGTATCAAGCCGTTCTTGTTTGAATGCTGCCCAAAAATCATGCGATGGGGTTCCGCTTTTGGAGAGTTTGCTGCCCGGGCGGTTCGAGACAAAAAATAGCGTTTTTCCGTCAGCGCTGATGGCGGGTGCGTAATCCAAACCCGCGTGATTGAGTGAGGCTCCTGGATTGACAATACGGACATCCTTTGGCTGGAACACATCGCCCGTCTGGGCGCAAACAGAGGCGGTGTATAATTGTAGCAAAGCAATTGATAGCAGAAAATATCGTTTCATGGTAGGTGGTAGAGTGTGAGAGTGAAGGAAGGTACTGAGCGAAGTAAAAGTTGCTAAGAGAGGAGAACCACAAAAACACGGAAGAACACAGCTTCCTACCATGAATATCATGGTGTTTTTATTGTTGTTCCATTGGGTTAATGGTTGATGAGTACTCATCATGAAGTCTTTCGTTTCCGTGCTTCTGTGACATAGATTTTTCTGTAACTCTTTGTTTCGCAGAAGGACTCAACACTTATTCATTGGCGTGTCATTTGTCATCACTTGAGATTCATTTTTAAGCCTAACAGCAGTTGCACGGCGTTGATACGGAAACCATCACCACTATTGGACAAATTGGTAAGCGGAAACACGTTTTGAATCATCGGCGTGAGGCGGAATTTTGCATTGGAACCAACGGGAATGTCTATGCCCGCAGCCATCGTGAATCCAAGCTGCAATGCATTGGTCTGAGGCACCGCACCCTCTTCAATCGTTAATATATTGCCATCCGTTTGCGTGAACTGCACTACAGCTGTTTCGCCGGTGGGGAGTGTGACAGTATTTTGCTGCAATTTTTTTGTTTGTTTGAAATGCGAGGAAATCACTAAGCCCGCTTGGAATCCGCCTTGCACAAACACGCGCCCGAAGGGATACCACGTGATGGTTGGAGTCAACGTAATCATCGAAAAACGAATATCGGCTTGTTGCTGAAACTGAATCGGCGTGGTAAAGAGTTCGTTTGTCGTTAGCGAGCGCACACGGACATTTTCGTACTCCGTGAATAACGCTGCTACATTACGTGTTTCGTACATAGCACGCAGACCAAACCACAAGCCACCTTTCGTGTTGGAGCCGTAAGTGACGAGGTTTTTGTCGTAACTCAACCCAAAGACAAAATTATTTGCGCCGCCTTTGTCGAAGGTGCATGGGCAGCCGCTTTGATAGGAGCCAAGTTGTTTGTGGAAACTCGGTCCCACAACCACGCCTAATAACTCCGGCACTTCTTGGCGACCAAGGTCGAGCGGCGATGCCATGCGGTCATCCTGCGCGTGAGCAGTGGTGAGGTTTGCAAAGATGAGTACCACAAATGCGGCTCCGTATCCAAGCAATAACCGTTGTGTGCGCTGTGTGGTAATGGTTATGGAGTGTGTCATAATATATCTGTGAGCGATGAAACCTGATGAAAATTACGAATAATGCTGGTTTGCCAACTACATTCAACGGGGACAAGCATTGCGAAGAGTTTACGAAAAATATGAAACGATTTCCTTTTTTACAACCGTCATTTCACGGAGATTCATGCAATGACGGTTTTCCGCAGAAAATATGCTAACTTTGCAGAAGCATTGTTTTTCGTAACGATTCTCCGTTGGCGAAGATACGATGAAATTATGAAACGAAGCACATTTCTGGATTCATTTTCTGGAGTATTCCACTTTTTATTATGGCAGACCCGCAACAACCAAATTCGCAGAATCCGCAGTCGCAGCAATCTCAGCCGCAGAATCAGCGTTCATCGAAACACAATCGCAATGCCCGCCCGCAAGGTCAGCAAGGCAATCAGCCGCGTGAAGAACGCTCGCGTGACCAGCGTGGTAAAAATCAATCCCAACCTAATCAGCAACGCCGCGATGAACGTCCGCATGGAGAAGATATTCGCAATGAAAAGCCTCGTGAACCACGCCCGCAAAACGAGCAACAACGGCAACAACACGGTCGCCCGCAGACTCACGACTATAAGCGTGATCAACAGCAACGCCGTGAGCGGCATCAAGGAGCACCCCAATTACAAGGATCAAGCGGCGGACAGAGACAGCATGAACAACCACGTCAAGAGGAACCGCGTCACGAACAACGTCGTAGCGATCGCCCGCAACAACGCGACCAACGACCTGCGAACGTCAATCCTCAAAGCGAGCCGCGATATGAGCGTCAAGACCAGCGCCGCGAACAACGAAGCGAGCCGCAATCGCAGCATTCGATTGTGCGGTCGTACCGCAACGATGGTGATGACCAAAATGAAGACGCTGATGAGTCGTTTTCGCATGACAATTTTATACCGCCCGCACCACCGCCCGCTCGGAAAGTGCCGCCCGCTCCAGAATTTAATTTTCCACCGGTCGTGTCGCCTAAAAATCCTGAATATAATGCCCTTCCTTCGTCAGAAAAATCCTTGTACACTGGTGCACGGGGGGCTGCTATCCGCGTTTTGAGCCGTGTGGAGCAAAGTGACTCTTATTTGGATAAAGTGCTTGAAAATGAACTGGCGGGCAGTGATTTGAATGCACTCGACCGTGCACTGCTCACCGAGCTTGTGCATGGCGTGATGCGCTGGCAATCCAAGCTCGATTGGGTGCTAACGGGATTTTATCATGGCGAATTTGTGAAGTGCATCACGCCCGTAAAAAATGCCATGCGGATTGCGCTGTATCAAGTGATGTTCCTCTCGAAAATCCCGCCGTTTGCTGCCGTCAACGAATCCGTTGAACTCATAAAACGCTTGAAGGGCGCACGGTCAGCGAATCTTGTGAATGCAATTTTGCGAAATATATTGCACAATATCACCAATATCCGTTACCCGCACCGCGAGGAAGACGCTCATCGCTACATGTCTATCATGTACTCGCATCCGTTTTGGATGGTGAAACGTTGGGCAGCACGATACGGGGATGAAGCTACTGAAAGTCTGCTCAAGGCAAACAATGAGCGTCCGAAGATTATGCTTCGTATCAACACATTGCAGGGTAATCGTCAGGAATTGATGGAATTTCTCGACGGTCAGCAAATCAAACATTGGGATTCACTCTACGAAGAACGCCTGTTGTTGGTAGGCTCATTGGCATCGGTGCGGGAGTGGGAGCCGTATCAGCGTGGATGGTTCTCGGTGCAAGATGCCAGTGCCGCACTCGTGGTTAAACTTGCGAACCCACAAGCGGGTCAAACCGTGATTGACCTGTGTGCGGCTCCGGGCGGCAAAACAACCTTCTGCGCGGAATTGATGCAGGACAAGGGCAAGGTCATTGCGGTGGATAAATACACAGGTAAACTGAACGTAATTCAGGAAAATATGAAACGCCTACAACTGACGTGCATTGAAATGGTTTCCGGCGATGCGCGGTCATACAAGGCAAAAGAACGTGCGGATATTGTGCTTGTGGATGCGCCGTGTTCAGGGCTTGGAACATTAGCGAAAAAACCGGATATTCGCTGGAAGCTTGAAATCGAACAAATTTCACCACTTGTGCGCCTGCAACGCGAAATTTTGGCAAACGCCGCAACACTCGTTAAGCCGGGCGGAACACTTGTTTATAGCACATGTACGATTGAGCCAGAAGAAAACACGCAACAAGCGGCGTGGTTTTTGGAGCAGTTTCCTGAATTTACGCTCGATGCTGCCGAGCAATATCTTCCCGCCGAAGTCTGCAAAGACGGATTGATGCAGACCTTCCCCCACGTCCATCAGACCGATGGCGCGTTTGGGGCGCGGTTTGTGCGGAAGAAATAATACCGTGGAGAAAACAACACGGAATCGAAGCCGATTCACCGCCGGAAAAATTTCTTGCGGCAAACGCTTCAAAATGGCATATTTGGAGCGATTGAAGAATTATAGATGACAAAGACCGTGCAGAACCCTTTCGGTTTGATTCACCACCAATGCAATCAACCACGCCACCAATACCGTTCTGCTCTCGACGCACTACCATGACATATATAACCACCACACTCGTTGTGTATTTTGTCCATCTCTCAAGCCTCAACTACCCATGCGCTGTTTTGTATCACGTCTAATAAACGGCAACGAAAGGTCGAACCGCCCGTATAGCCATCGTAGGATGCTTGCGTCGGTTTGTTCTTTCATCGTAGTGCTTTCGAGTTTTACCCCAAGTCTTGCCCTCAGTCAAGTTCGCCTGACTGTCATCAATGTTAATACGACAGGATACGACCAGTCCAATCGTGTTAAAGCAGATATTCTTGTAACCGATCGTTCCACGGGCAGGCAATTGAAAGACCTTATACCAAGCCAGTTTGTTATTACCGAAAACGGTACGCCTGTTACTTCCACGAGCATCACTATTACTTGTCCGCCAACGCCTCCTCCATCGGCAACGCCGCAACCACTCTCGCTGGCACTGAGTTTTGATATATCCGGCTCTATGTGGGCAGCCGTAGATAACAATCGTAGCCATCGTTATCAACTAAGTAATGCTATAGCAGCAACATTATTGACACGATTGGATTTTTCTATAACGGAGGTAGCGACACAAATTTGCAACGATCACGCCTTTATCGCATCTGACTTTACGAATGACAAAGCTGCTGTCCTACAGAGCTTTCCGCGAGGAGCTAATGGCGGGAATGATTTTGTTGAACAGCTTTTAAACCCTCAATCTGGATTGCTGCCATTGGCTGCGAGAGGTCGAAACCGCGAGAATCGTGTGGCAATGCTATTTACGGATGCTTTCTGGTCGGCGCTTCCCGACGCTGCTTTGCAGCAGTGTATTCAGCTTTGCCAGCGAGAACATATCCGTTTTTACGCTTTTGTACTCGGTCCGTCGAATTACCGTACCGGTAGTGGTGTTATTGCTAATTCGCTCAAAACAATAGCAAACGCAACGGGTGGGCAGGTGTTCGAAGATGTACTCACCGAAGCACAAGCAAACATTATTACCCAACAGCTTGCTACGAGTGTGTTACAAGTCGAGGTAACACAACCTTGTGAGTTGTCATGGATAAGCAAACCTCAGTGCGAAAGTAACCGCTCGCGCCTGTTACAGATTGGCATTGTTACGCCCACGCTGGGTACCGATTTGGTTACTTTGACTTACAACTCTTCGGACAGAGCGAGCGTTCAGATTGTCGCTGGACCACCGCTTTCCTTTGGCATCGTGTCAGTCGGCAAGGCACCAACATCCTCTGTGGGTATTCTTTCGGCAAACGAGGACGTGGGATCCGTGAAAATTGAGATTCTTCCTGTGGACTCGCCTTTCAAACTCGACGCGACAGCGGCAACCATTAAAAGTTTACAAAAAGGCGTTGAGCAAAAATTTGGCGTGACCTTCAAACCTACCGACGAAGACTATGTAAACGCCAGCATTGTCATTACCACATCTGTGTGTACGAAATCTATTCCGCTCTCCGGCGGCAATGCCACTATCAAACCAAAGCTCCCCATGCTCACACTCGTAAAACCCAACGGTGGCGAGCGTTTTTTGGTGGGCAGCGACACCGTGATAACGTGGAAGGGGATTCTGCCGAGCGACAGCGTAAAACTTGATTACAGTACTGACAACGGTAAAACGTGGCGTACCGTCGCCGATACCGCAACAGGGTTAAGCTACATATGGAAGCGCATTCCCGACACGCCCAGTGAACTGTGTTTGATGCGTGTGCAACAACTCAGCGATAATAGTGTTCGGAGTAAGACCGATACGCAGACGAAGATAGACGCTAGCGGGCGCGTGAACTCTGCTCGCTATAATACTGATGGAAGCCTGGTTGTTGTTGCTCCGCAAGGCAGTGATTATCGTATGTATGATACAAATGGGGTAGAGCAATCCCAATTTTTAGGCAGCGGCAAGGGACCAACATTGGATGCCGTGTTCGTACCCAATGAGAAATGCGTCGTGGCATCGAAATTTGAAACCGGCAGTCCCAGCATTGGTCAATCGCGGTCGTGTAATTTCGATGTCGGCCCCCAGCCCGACAGCATTGTTACGAAAATCGGCTTTGACGATTATGGTCGATACTTTGTGACTGCCAGCAACGATAGCACGGCTCGTATTTATAATTGCACCCCCTATAATCCCCTTACTAAAATGGGGGAGGCATCCTCACCCAAGTCCCTCATTCTCAGGCACAAGGGTATCGTAAAATCTGCGGTTTTTGGCGGCATCGGTGCTTCCTATGTTGCCACTGCAAGCGCTGATGCTACTGTTGTCATTTGGGATTTTAATGGAACAAAACTACAAACGCTTCCATTCAGCACCAGCGCCAACTACGCCTCGTTCCACCCCACGAAGCCCAATCTCGTGGTCGTTGCGCTCGAAGATGGCATGGCAGAGATATGGAATTGGAGCGCTCAAACACAAATCGCCGTCTTACGCGGACACACCAAGCGCGTGAACTGTGCGGCGTTCAGCGCCGATGGTACGTTGATAGTAACTGCCAGCGACGACAGCACTGCCCGCGTCTGGGATGCCAAGACGGGTACGGGCATTGCCACGCTCCGCAACAGCGTTGGTCACAAAGGCGCGGTGAATACAGCCTTTTTTAATCCCAAAAATAACCAGCAAGTCTTGACTGCCGGAAGCGACGGTTTAGCAATCATCTGGAAAGGCTACAACAACCAACCGTTTTTGCAAGAAGATATATCTGATAGCGTGTGGGCAATCCTTAAGCCGTTGTCGGTTGCGAAGGACGTGCAGATGGGTGAGGTGTTGGTAGATAAGCCGTTTGCAATGCCGCCGTTCAGGAGTTATCGCGACAGCTCGGTTGTTGCGGTGATTCGTAACACAGGAACCACAATTTTACCGATTGACGCGATCACGTTCGACGGCATAGCACGCGGGGATTTTAGCGTTGTGGGTAATCTTCCGCCGTTCACCATTGCGGCAGGCGGCAGCGCTGAGGTCGAGTTTCGCTTTCGTCCAAGCGCAGTAATTACTCGCACGGCGCAAATGATTATTCGTTCGCTCGGCGATACGCTCCGCACTGCCGCCAAAGCCATTCCCACGATTTCGGGCATTGGCATAGATTTCTCTGTGGCAGGCGATTCGCTCAACTTTGGCAGCGTGACAGTGGATGCGCTCGTTTCGCTTCCCGACCGCTTTATATTAAAATATATTCCCAGCACTTTTATGGGAAAGCCGCTCGTGATAGATTCGGTGCGGATTTTGCGCCCCGATGGAACGCCTTACGATGCCGGAACCGCGCCATTTAGCCAAGTGGACGGTAACGCAAAAGGCTTTACAACAAATGGCAGTCAGTCGCTTTCCTTTGCGTTCCAGCCGAAGGCGATTGGTCAAGTGGCAGCGCGGGTGGCGTTCTACTACAAATCCCCAAGCGGTGCTGGCAGCCCTGTGTATGGCTTTTTGTACGGCACAGGCATTTTGAATGCGCCGCGCCTGACAGCAACCGAACTGCAATCCATTTTGCGCTGCGAAACCCGCATTACTGCAACACTCGTGGTGCAAAACACCGGTACGAAGCCGCTTGTAATCACAAACGTACTTTCCAGTATTGCTGGCGTAAGCGTCGTTCGCTTTCCAAAGGCAATTGACGTTGGAAAACAAGATTCTATCGGTCTTTCGATGGACATAAATACTACATCGCCGCTTGCAAGCAGCACACGTGGGAGCATCATCGTCATCTCAACCGGCGCAAACGCAGACGTAAGTGCTGACGCAAACGGACGGACTTTTTTAAGTGTGAGCGTACAACGGCTGTTTTATGATTTCACGTTGTCGGAAAACCCCGTACAATTTGGACTTGTGGCGACAAGCACTGCCACGCTTGGGCAACCAGTTCGTAAACAGCTCACCCTGCGAAATACTGGTACGCTGCCGCTTACGTTCGCACCGCCTCTTGCGTTTGGGCGCTATTTCCGCATCGAAACACTGCCGTCGCGCATTGAAGCCGGAGCCGTCGCGCAAGTAACCATGAGCATTATCGCCGATTCGTTAGGCAAAAATTTTAGCGCAACGGCTGCGTTTCCAGAGTTCTGCGGAAATTCGTTCACGCTTGCGGCAACCACAAAACCTACGTTTCCCGCCATTACGACCGCTACGACGACTGGCAGCACAGATGGCACGGGGCTTGCGGCGGATACGCTCTTGTGCAGAACGTCATTTGTGAAAAATATTGTTCTGTCGAACTTCGGCTCGCAGGCACTCGAAATTGACGCGACGCTTTCCAATACGGATGATTTCAGTTTTGTAAAGCGCCCCGCAAGCATTCAAGCGCTGTCGAGCGATACGGTACGCATCCTTGTTGCGCCAAAATTCACGGGCGTGAAAACTTCCACGCTTACCGTGCGTTCCAACGCAGGCAACCTGTCTGTGCTTACGTTTACGCTCCGTGCGACGAAGGACGTGGCTGATTTTTCGGTGCAATCTCCTACAGGCGGCACATCGGCAAACGTTGAATTTACGGATGTTCCAGTCGGAGCCGTGCGTGATGCGGTGTTTGCGGTTCGCAACACGGGAACTGTGCTGCTTGTGTTCGCAAACCTCGCAAGCACTCTTACTGCGGGTCGTTTTACGATTGCGCGGCTTACAAAAGGGGTTCCAAACGCTCCGCTTCTGCCGGGCGATACGGTACAAGTGCGGGTGCGGTTCACGGGTGGCGACAAAGGTAGCGAGTACCGTCTGAGTGATGTGTTTATGCTCACCGCCGACAAATGTGGGCTTCAGAAACCGCTTCCATTCACTGTTGCCATTGCTGTGCCATATGCGGTGATTGTGACGGATGTCCGTTCATATACTTGGCGCGACACGCTTATGTGTTTGGATCAGTTTATATTCGCAAAGCAAGAATTTTTCTTATTGCTGAAGAATCGTGGTACGGATGAAGCATTAGTGATTGATTCCGTCCGCATCGAAGGCGCAAATGCGGGTGATTTCACCGTACAACCCAAAGATAAAATCATAATTCCACCCACCGGCGGCTCTGCATCTGCTGTGGGAGCTTCGTTGACGGTACAGTTTGTGCCGCGCGATACTGGCTCGAAAGCCGCAACGATTGTTCTGTACTCAAACAGCCACAATGCCGACCTCACGCTTGCTGCACCGCTTCGCATCCCGCTTTCGGGACGCAGCGACAATCGTAACTTTACGCTTTCGGCATCGGCGCTGACGTTTATCAATGCGCCAACTGTTACAAAAACGCAGACACTGACAATACGGAATATCGGTTCGCTGCCGCTTGTATGGAAAAATCTGCCAGCGCGGTCGTCAAGCGGTATGTTTACTATTAGTCTTGCACCCAATCCCTTGCCCCGCGATGCGGCTGGGACGGTGACGGTCGAATTTCTTGGGCGTTCGTCGCCACAAGAGATTCGAGATTTTTACGATTTTACGGATGAATGTGATCACACAAAACGGTTGCAACTCGTGGCAATGCCGCCCACAGCAACGGTGGAAATCGACAGCGCAAGCGCCCGTGCGGGCGACACCGTGAATATTCGACTCTTCGTGCGGAACCGCCGGAACATCACGCCGGAGCTGATGAATGCTGACATCGGCATGGTAACACTTTCGTACAACGCTTCATTGCTGAAACCGCTCTTTATTGTGGCATCCGGCGTTCAATCCGTCATGCCTGCAAGCACCGTCCAAAGCGGTGTTCGTGCAATCCCAATTCCGCTCACCCTTTCGCAAGCAGATGAGAGTGTACCCGTTGCGGTGTTGCGTTTCCGTGCTGCGTTGGGAAATAATATTTCTACGCCGCTTTTTCTGGAAGTAACGTCGCCAACGGTTCTCTTGACAACCGCAACGGTCGGCATGTTTGCGCTCAAAGATTTATCGAACGCGGACGGAACGCGGCTGATTAACGGTGCGACGGAGGTGATTACGAACGTCAGTATTCAGCCGAATCCATCATCTAATAGTGACGCGACGGTGGAATACGACGTGAAGCAAGAAATGTCTGTGGAATGTACGCTCACGGATTTGTTCGGACGCGAGCAAAAGATTGGCGCTGCGGGCGAGGCGAAACTTATGCAAAAGGCGCTTCCATCAACTCGAAATCAGTTTATGCTCAATCTGTCCGGCATTACCACACCGGGCGTATATTTTCTCAATCTGCGGTCGCCGCTTCAGGCGCTTACCCGCAAACTCACCATCATTCGGTAGTTTTTGATGGGATTATTTCTCTCCACCACCAGTTTTTTTTACGCTATGATTCGCATGATTTTATCCCTTTTTGGCTCTATGAGCCGTATTTGGTCACTTCATCCTAACCTTCTCCCACCACGTCTCCGTGGGGGAGAAGAAGCCAGTTTTGAAGACCTCGCCCGCCACGTCTCCGTGAGGGAGAGAGTTGGAGTGAGGGCATTCGCAATATTCGCACTTTTGCTTGCCGCAATATTTTCGTTTTCGCTCTCCGCACAAACGCTCTCCGTCTCGAAACCGGATACGACGGGTTTTCAACAAATGCCCGTACCAAGCGTAAAGGTGCAGTTTCTTGCGGTGGATGCTGCCGGAAAACCGCTCCGAAACTTGTCAGCGGATAAATTTACCGTTACCGAAAGCATCGTCAAAGACGGTAAACAGGTTAGCAGCATGCCCCGACCCGTTCTCGAAGTTCGTAACTGTGATGCCACGCCGCTTGTGCTCAAAAATATCTCGATGGCAATGAGTTTTGATGTGTCGAGTTCAATGTTTGCTGGTGGCGCAACGGATAATCGTTCGATTGACATGGCGAAAACATCTGCTGCTGGATTACTCGATCTGGTACAATTCCCAACGTCAGAAGTCGCCGTGCAGTGGTGCGACCACGCCTCACTCATCATGCAAGATTTCACTACGAACAAGGCGAATGTGCTTGCGGCGTTTCCGGTGAATAAAGGTGGGAACAACGATTTCCATGAACACCTACTGAACCCAAACACGGGACTGCTGAACGTTGCAAAGCACTCGCGATTGGATACGGCAACGTCGCAGCGTGTGGCGGTATTATTGTCGGATGCAATCTGGACACCGCTTTCCGCCGAGGATCTCCGTGCGTGCATTGACACGTGCAAAAAGTACAACATTAAATTTTTTGCAATGCTGTTTGGTCCGTCCGCAAACTCAAGCGCACAGATTGCCGTGTCGTTCCGTGCATTGGCAGCGGCAACAGGCGGCAGCGTCTATGAAAACATCCTCGACCCCGCCACAGCACAAAAATTCACGCGCCAACTCTATGGCGATTTGCTCTATGCTATGTCGCCTACCACGTGCGAACTTGTTTGGCAAACCGACCGCCCGTGCGAAACGGAAATACGCGACGTACAGATTTCGCTGACTTTTCCACCGACGTTTGCTGTTGGCACAACGCAGTACGTGGCGCTCAAGCCGACCAAGCCGCCGCTTCGGGTCTCGCCTCCGGGTCTGTACGTCAGCATGAAAGGTGTGTCAGTGGGTACGCAGAAAGACACGATTATCACGCTGCAAGCACCAGCAGGAGCGAGCTACACGATTAGCAGTATCAAGGCAAGCGACACACGATTTACGGCGTTTCCCTCGTCGGGTTTGGTTCCGAGCGGTGGTTCTCTGCCCGTGACGATTACCTACAAACCAACGCAGCTGCCGAATGGAAGCATTGACCAAGGGTATGTGTATGCAAAACTCACGATTGTGCAAGACGGCTGTACGGTATCCGTGCCGCTCTCGGCAGGTTATCCGGGCGTTAAGGCGAATAGTCCTGCGCTGAAGCTCGTGTTTCCGAATGGCGGCGAGCAGTTGATTGCAAAAGGTGACACGTCGGTTCGCTGGTCAGGTTTACCCGACGATGCCACCGTGAGGCTTGATTACAGCCTCGACAGCGGCAAAACGTGGAAGTTGCTTGCCAATACCGTTACTGGCGCACAATATCCATGGAAAGGTATTCCCGACACAACGGATTACCGCTGTCTGATGCGCGTGACGCAGTATGACCCAACTACCCCGACCAATCGTACTCGTGATGTCTTGAAAGATATTGCTATTGATGGTTCATTGCAACCTGTTAATAGTGTTACGTTTGCCGCATTCACCCCGGACAGCAAGAACATTGTAGGAGTTGCCATTACAGCACGGAATCAGACCGGTTTTTGGGGTGTAACGAATGCAACCTACCAAATCGGTTCCCAGTTTAGCAACAATACAGGATTTAATTACATTTCGTTCAACGGTGATGGGACGCGCATGGCGGGTGCTGCTGGTGACAATATCTATCATGGTACACCAAACGGTTTTGTCCCTATCAAATCGGGTCTTAACGTCACTATCAACACCGCAGTATTTAATCCGGCTGATGAAAAATTCATCCTTGTTGCACAGTCCAATGGCGTAGCATCCATCCTGAACGCGACGAATACAACAGACCTTAAAAAGACAGATTCGCCGCACGTTGGCGAAGTAAATACTGCATTTTACAGCCCTGACGGAAGCCACTTCATCACGGCTGGCGATGATGGATTGGTCAAAGTCTGGAATGTCAAAAATTTGGACCTACCAGAAACCGTTATTACAAATCCCAACCTTGACCCTTTCCTCAAGGCGTTCAAGACGGCGGTGTATGATCCAACGGGTCGGTTCATTGCAACGGGCGATGCGAGCGGTCAAATTTTGCTTTGGACGCTTGATGCAACGGGCGGAACGAAGCATATATCCATTCCGTTTGACGGGCATTCCGGCGCTGTTAATTCGTTGCAATTTAGCAGCGACGGCGCATATTTAGTGAGTGCGGGCGATGATAATACAGTGAGAATTTGGAATGTGAATACAAAAGAATCTACTATGTATCCCTATCCGGCTCCCGTCAAACGCGCAGAACTCAGTGCTGATCGTGGCTTGCTGTTGGTCGTTACCAAAAAAGAACCTCCTACACGTGCCTACATCGAAAGCCCAAATCTGCCCCCAGCCGTTGTGCAAGAAGCTATTTCCGACAATCTTTGGGCGATTATCCAACCCAAAGCTGTTGTGGCGGGCAACATAAACATGGGCGACCAAACGGTAGGTATTGCGAGGGATTCGACCGTTGTGGCATATATTCGCAATACATCCAGTGTACCCGTCACGATTCGCAACATCCAGATTCAGCCCGCAGGCACGGTGTTTCAGGTGTTGTCTCCGCAGTCGTTTACGCTTGTCCCGGGCGCAACGCAGACGATTGAATTCCGCTTCACGCCAGCAGACGCAGTGAAGTACGGTCCGTTTCAAGTGCTGATAACGACAAGCGGCGGCGATACTGTCCGGCTTGCCAACGGCGCAATTCCGACGATTGAAGGTAGAGGTGTTCAACAACAGATTAAAATTATCACGGCAACCATAGATTTTGGCAGGGTTTGTCTGAATACTGATGCGAGTTCTCAGACAATAGTCGCCTTCAAAAATGTCGGAACAACAATAATAAAGGTCACAGACTTTAATAGCGCACTCGGACCGGATACAAAATCATTTCGCAATCTTAATGCACAATCGAATATCTTGGAATTAGCACCACAACAAGAAGTTAAACTCGCCGTTGGGTTCAGACCGGAATCCGTTGGAATATTTAGCGGCAGCATGGGGTTTTTCTACGAAGGACGCGATAGTCCTGCGATTATCCGCTTTTTCGGTGAGGGGATATCGTGCGAGCCGCCGCCGCCGCTTGGCATCACCACTGCTACGCAACGGCTGAATTTCGCGCAGCCCGCGTGTGATGCCGCTACCACGCAGAGCATCGTCATCCAAAGCACAGGAGCAGTAGAACTTGCTCCGCCGGAAGTCCAGAACGCAAGTCTGTTCCGCGCTTCGTTTACGCGCACAAGTGTCACGCCAACAAGCCCGACGATGCTGGTGGTGACGTTTGCCTCGACAGCTCTTGTGTCGGGCGTACGCGATACCGTGACCATTCGTGCAAAAGACACAACCGTGCTGCCAATTCGCATTCCCATTACTGCTCGCAAGGATTCGCTCGGATTCCGCGTTGTTGGCGTGTCATCCGCGTTTGACACCCTACGGCTTTCTGTCACGCCCGGCAAGGACACAATCATTGCCGTAACGCTCATCAACACGGGTGCGACAACACTGGGCTGGAAGAATGTTTTGCCCATAAACCTGGGCAACGGCATTAAAATTATTACCGTAACACCAGATGTGACGGGCTTAGGGCAAACGTCAACCTTGACTATTGCAATACCCGGCGGTGCGGCGGGTACAAGGACAGTTTCCACGCTGCCACTTATGTATCAATGCTTTTCCCTGCCGCTTCCTATTGTGGCTCAATTTCCAACGACGGTCATTCTCCCGCCGGAAAAAGGAGGCATAAAAATTACGCCAGACCAAGCTGTTATGCTGCGAACGACGTGTTCTAAAGAGGCTTTTGCATCTATCACTATGAATGCAATAACGCACACACCCGTGACCATCACTAATATCACAGCAACGGGCGACACTTTGGATTTCGAGTATCAATCAGCGTTGAGTTACCGCAATACAACGCTCGATACCGCGTCCAAATCGTTTACAGTGCGCTTCGCGCCGCAAGTTGGCACTACGACTACAAAAAAACTGACGCTTACTATTGTCTCGAAGGATACAACCGTCACTTTTTCCATCTTCGGCAAAAACGAAACCGCCATCATCATTCCCGAAGGTTTGCCCAATCCGATGGGCGACTACATTTTGGACTTCGGAACCGTACCACCAAACCGCGACTCCACGTTGACGTTCCGCATCCGCAATACTGGGAGCTTGCCGCTTTCGTGGGCTGCTGCGCCTGTCGTGGTAGGTGCATTCACGGTGCAAAGCATTGTGCCGCAAATCACGCCAACAACAGGCACACAGACATCGCTTGTCACAGTGCGCTTTACAGCCGTCGCTGCGACTTCGGTGGTGCAAACCTTCGACACACAATACAGCCTTGTACCCACGCCAAATCTGTGCAAGCCCGTCACTGTGCGGTTCCAAGCGCAGATTGGCGCAAAACCGCTTCCGCCGGTTCGACTTCCAGCAGAAGGGCAAGTTTTTATCGGCTCTGCGAGCGCTCGTGCGAGCGATACGGTTGCACTACGGCTCTATTTGCGCGAGCGCAAGAATGTGAATATTGGCGATACAGTTTCCGTACGATTGCGCTACTATGCGTCATTGCTAAAACCACTTGATTCTGCGCGACAAGGTTCCGTCACACTTGGAGAACGTTTTATTCCGCTCAAAGCGCTCGTTCGCTCTGCAAACGAGGCTTTGCCGCTTGACACCCTGCGTTTCCGAGCTGCATTGGGAACAAATACCTTCACACCGCTTACACTCGACCGTGCTGCGCTATTGTCAACCGTTGGCACAACAGGCATTGCCGGTGTTGATTCTTTGCGGGCAAGCAGCGACAGTGTGTTTACGCTCACAGGAATTTCCAACACAGATGGAACGCGGCTTATCAACAGCGGAGCAGATATTATTGTCGTCACAAACCTTCAACCCAATCCTGTTTCAAGCGGCAAAGTGACCGTGAATTACGAAACAAAACAACCCGTGGAAGTGCGGATAACGCTTACGAATACGTTAGGATTGGAGCAAGAAATTGGATTAAGTCGTGAAAAAACAATCATCAAAGCCGCCAAACAAGGTGCGGATGCTGTTGACCTTTTGACAGACAGCTTGCCGACGGGTATCTATTTTGTAAATTTGCGCTGCCCGCTTCAAGCGGTTTCAAAGCGCTTGACCATTATTCGATAGGGCGTAGAACGCAGAGATAAGGTACTGTCTTGTCTCTACTATCTTGATTTCTAACCACCACCTTTGTTCTATTTTGTAGCGATGTCAATGAAAACGATACAACGTGCTTTTTTACTGGTCTTGTGGGTTTGTCTTAGAACGACTTCCACGCTGTTTGCACAGCAACCAGCAGCAGCCGACAATGCCCCATCTGTGCGCTTTGGTGTGTTCGGAGCATATAACCTTAACCAACATTTAGTAAATTTTCTTGCTCTGCCCGGTATCATCAAACGGGAGAATGATACATTTCCCTTTGGCAACGCTTCTGGAAGCAGCGTTGCGGCTGGTGTTCTGGTGGAAATACCCCTTGCTACAAAACTCCGGCTCGCCCTCCGTGCCGAGTACGCAACGCATAATATCACGCTCAAAGCGATCGAAAAAACCAGCTTTGGTGCGCCGGACGGGACATTTTATTTTGAAGAGGACGGTGCTGTTTCTGAATATAGCATTGTTACAAGCCTTGGCAGTATTGGTTTTGAGCCGTTGTTGATGTTTAATCCGTTTGGCGGTTTGCAGATACAGGCTGGGTTGCGAGGTGGTTATATGCTGCAAAAGTCGTTCATTCAAAGCGAAGCTATTCCAAGCTCTGTTCCTAATAAATTTACATTTGAAAATGGTTCTCGCGAACGGAATGTGCATTCTGGCACACTTCCCCAAGCCTCAGCATTGCAGTTTGCTGCCGTTGGTGGCGTTGGTTACGAGATTCCCCTTGGTTTGGGCGCAAACAACGCCGGAGGAACGCTTTTTGTCACACCGGAAGCCTTCTATATGCTGGGTTTGAATCCCGTGGTGAGTGGTTTGGAGAATGGCGGCGTGTGGAATCTGAACCAACTCCGTGCCGGAGTAGCGCTTAAATACTCGTTCCCCAAGCCCGTCGAACCACGTGAACGCCGCGACCAACGTGACATTATTGACACTGTTCGCGTCCAACGTCCGCTTGCCATCAACAAGCCGGAAAGCGTTTTTATTGGCATACCAGTATTCACGCGAGACACGACGCTTGCCGCCAACACACGAACTATCCGGGAACGTATGTATCGGACGGACACGCTCATCGTCCGCAAACCGCCCGTAACGGGGTCGGTGACGGCGGTGGGTGTCACGGAAAAGGGCGCGGAAATGCCGGTTGCGGAAATCCGTGTGGAAGAATTTTTGGGGCAGCGGTATTTGCCGTTGTTAAATTACGTGTTTTTCGAGGAAAATTCGGCGGAAATCCCGGAACGCTATGCACAACTTTCGTCCGGCGAGGCGAATAAATTTACGATTTCGCAATTATTCAATTTCGACCCGCTTGCTGCCTACCGCCAGATTTTGAACATCATCGGGCGACGCATGAAAACCTTCCCGAAGGCAACGGTGACGCTTACGGGTTGCAACTCGAACAACGGTATTGAAAAAGCCGCTTTGCCGCTCTCGCTCAACCGCGCCGAAGCCGTGCGGGAATACCTTGTAAAAGCGTGGAAGCTCGACCCAAACCGCATCATCATTCGCGCCCGGAACCTTTCGGAAAACCCATCTATTCCTGTGAGCGAAGCAGACAAAATCGAGGAAAATCGCCGTGTAGAAATCACCTCCGATTTGCCGGAAATCACCGAATGGATTGTTACGCCGGACACGCTGCGTTTTGCGTCACCGCCGATTGCCCGCTTCAAATTAAACGCGCAGGCGGAATCTGGTGTCCAAAAATGGAGATTGCTTGTGGAACAGAACAATCAACTCGTGCGTGGGTTTAGTGGCGCGGGCGACCCGCCAAAAAATATTGATTGGGAATTTATGAAGGAAGCCAGTGAAGCCGCGCGGAATGCGATTCGCACGGAAAAACCCTTTATTTATACGCCGTATATCACGGATAACAACGGACAGACCTTTGAAGGCGAGGCTGGGCAACTGCCCGTGCGACAAATCACGATTCAGAAAAAACGCCGTGAAATGCGGAAAGACAAAGAATACGAACACTTTAGTTTGATTCTGTTCGACTTCAACCGTGCGGAACTCAGCCCGATTCACAGGCGCACGGCAGAATTTGTGAAAGAGCGCGTGAAACCGAACTCCGACGTGGAAATTATCGGCTACACCGACCGCACCGGTTCTGCCGATTACAATCGGAAACTTGCCGAACAACGCGCCCAGCAGATTGCCGCTGTGATTGCACGCGGAAACATGACCGTACGCGGCGTGGGCAAAGACGATCTGTTGTATGATAATGAATTTCCCGAAGGGCGTTATTACTGCCGCACGGTGACGATTACGATAGAAACTCCGATTCAATAAGCGTAATTGCATATATTCTACTCAATTTTGTGGGGATTTAATCGTTTATTGTCTCGAATAACTTACGTTCCCAGAATCAACCCTTTTTCTATGAAAACACTGAAGTTTTTATGTGTAGCGCTGTGTATGACTCTCGTTGCGGCATTACACCCTTTTTCCACCCAAGCACAAGTGCTGGAACCGGGCGAACAGCTTGAGTACCGTGTGTCGTATATAGGAATCACGTTGGGCTATATAAAACTCTCCACCGAGCAGGCTGATGTTGTTCGTGGTAATGCTGTGACCAAAGCAAAAGTATATATTGACACTGCGCCCGGCATCCCGTTTGTGGAGTTCCATTCGGTGTTTGAAAGTTGGATTGACAATTCTGTGTTGTTTTCGCAACAATTTTTGGCAAGTACAAAATCGAAAGAGGGCTGGGAATACGATCGCTACGATTTCCTCTATCCCGATAATAAAATCCATATTACAAGCGGCATCAAAGAGGTAAAAAAGAATGAGGTGGATATTATTACCCCGTCCAATAAAAAATGGAACGACGGCTGTTCCCTCTTTTACGCGGCACGGCAGATGTTGTTGAGCGGACGTAGCGTCAGCATTCCAACAGCAATTATGAGCGACACGTCGCGGACACTGATTGATTTTAAAAATATTCAAAAAGAGTCTATCGAGATTGATGCTGTAAAATTACCCGTCAAAACTATTTTTTTCAAAGGCGAGGCAAAATGGAAAGGCATTTACGGTCTGGAAGGTAACTTTGAAGGCTGGTTCAGCGACGACAATGCCCGCATCCCGATCAAAGCCAAGATGAAGGTTCTGGTCGGCAAAGTGAATATCGAACTCACAAAATGGACACGCAAAGGCTGGAATCCGCCGCAGTAGCAAGGTTCAAGCAATAAATTTCACGTTGAGTACAAAGTTGAGTACAAAAGTGAAAAAATATGGGCTGCTATCGCTGAATATTGGAGCTTGAAAGAACTTGGTACAGATTTTGTACTTTATTAGGAGATAGTGAGAGTAGCGAATTGCTAACGACTATCTCCTCTTTTTTTGTGGCAATGACCCAAAACGGATTTCAATTACCAAGTGATTCATTATCATAAGCGTTTTTATGGCACAACAATATGAGCCGACAATTATCGGCATTGACGGCGGGGGGTCGCGGACGCGCGGCATTTTGTACCGAGGCGATACGGAACTCGCACAGATGGAAACAGGTACGGCAAGGGTCGGAACGGTTGGCGTGGTGGAATCCGCCGAACGCTTGCTGAATCTGATTGACGAACTCATCAAAATGGCGCAGTTGCCTACCAAAGAGCTTGATGCCGTGTGCATCGGGCTTGCTGGCACGTGGCTGAAAGAGGAGCAACTGCGGTCACAACAACTGTTATCGCTGCTTGCACGGCGTGAACGCAAGATTGATATTGACCGTTTGCACGTGGTTAGCGATGCGGCGATTGCGCTGGAAGGCGCGTTTGAAGGCGCAGACGGAATCGTGACTATTGTGGGAACGGGAACAATTGCCATTGGCAAACGAGGCGACGAAATCGTGCGTTGTGGTGGCTGGGGTGTCGAGTTAAGCGACGAAGGAAGTGGTGCGTGGATTGGGCGCGAGGGCTTACGCGCATTGGTGCGTTCGTTCGACGGGCGTGGCAAACACACCAAACTTTCGGAAGTAATGCTGAATCTCTATCCCGCCATCCGCCCCGAACAGCCACGGACGCTCGTTGCCGCCTTCAACGAACGGGCATTTGATTATCAAGCAATCACACCGATTGTGATGGAATGCGCGGTGGAAGGCGACGAAGTATGCGTTGAAATTATTGAGCGTTCGTGTATGCACTTGCTCGAAATGGTGGATACGCTCTACGAACGCTACTACAAAGGCGAGAAGAAGCTCGCTATTGCTGGCGTGGGCGGTATTATGGAGGCAGACACGATGCTTGCTCAGATGTTCAAAGAAGGCTTATCGAAACACCCAGGGTTGAAAGTGGTCAAACCCAAAATGCTTCCGCTTGAAGGCGCTGTACGCCTTGCGCGGGCGCTGTTGGCAAGTGAAGAACAAAAGACACTGTAACGTTTGGAGTGCGTTGATTACGTAACGCAAATATTTTTTTACCGTTAGGAATATGTTCATGAAACGATTGTTCTGGATACCGCTATTGATGCTTTGTACAGGCATTTCTGCATTTGCACAACAGCCTGAAGAAAAGAACGTAATTGCTGTTATCAAACAAATGTTTGATGGCATGAAATCGGGCGATACAACAAGCATTCGTGCCGTGTTGGATGCTTCGTGCCGATTGCAAACGGCATTTATTAAAGATGGAAAACCCATGCTCGAAAATGGTTCTATTACGGATTGGATGAAAAGTGTAGCAGGTGCGAAGCAGCGTGGTGTGGTGCTCGATGAACGAATTCTGAGCTACGAAGTCCGTGTTGATGATAATCTCGCAACGGCGTGGACACCGTATGAACTCTATGTGAGCGAGAAATTTAACCACTGCGGCGTGGACGCATTTCAACTTGTGAGAATGGAAACGGGCTGGAAGATTATCCAAATCTGTGACACACGACGGAAAGAGGGCTGCAAGAAATAAGGGCAAAAGAATACGTCTCAACAATAAACCGATAATTGCTGTTGTTTATGTACAAAAAGGCACGTTGGTAATGGTAGAATTGATGCCGTGCAGAAGTAAAAAAAAGAAACGACCGCAAAAACACCTGAATTTACGGTCGAATTCTCCTTGAAATTGAGGCACAGCGCACTTGAAATATCATTTTTTTTCGCGGTTGCGAGCTTGGGCGACGTTTTTGCAAAAAAAGCGGGGTGCATTCCTCCAACTACTGATAGAAACTGGCTTGCAAGGTATTAAAAATAATGAATTCTGATGGGTTTTGAGGCATTGTCGGGCTTGTGTGGAAAAAAAAATGCAAAAAACCGCATAAAACCACACTCCTTACGCATTTTTTTCTTGCAACACTTGAAGAATTCACATATTTTCGCACGAATTCATTTTCTTCTAACCCTTACTACAAGGTGCTTGTATGAATAAAGGACAGCTTATTGATGCAGTTGCATCGCACGCAGGTTTGACGAAAGTTCAAGCTGAAAAAGCTTTGAACGCCGTCATTGAAGCCGTTTCCGAGTCGCTCGGCAAAGGCGAAAACGTTGCACTTATCGGTTTTGGTACGTACTCCGTAGCAAAACGCGCTGCTCGCAACGGCAAAAACCCGCGCACGGGCGCTACCATCAAGATTCCGGCTCGCAAAGTGCCAAAATTCACCCCTGGCAAAGGTCTCAAAGACCTCGTCAACGGTGTGAAAAAAGCGGCTCCTGCGAAAAAAGCAGCAGCAGCTCCGGCAAAAAAAGCAGCAGCAAAGAAGAAGTAATGCGCTTCTTGTGCTCTTTGAAAGCAGAACCGCCCTTTAACATTGCTTACAGGGCGGTTTTTTTTGCCTCATTGTGATTATATGCTCTCTTCACGTCATCGTTACGCTATTTTACGTCATCTGCCGAACTTCCCAAAGCCATGCACACGTTCTCCCATCGTCACTTTATCAGCGCGTACCAGCTTTCCCGCGAAGATATGTTGCTAACGTTCCGCCATGCAACGGAATACCTCGATTTTCTGCATTCGTCGGACCGCAAGAAGGATGATTTGAGCGGTGTGTCGGTCGTATTGGCGTTTTTTGAAAATTCAACGCGGACACGTGTTTCCTTCGAGATAGCCGCAAAGCGCTTGGGTGCTGAGGTTACGAGCTTTCAATCTGCCGCCAGCAGCGTCAGTAAAGGCGAGACGCTTTTGGATACGATTTTAAATATTGAGGCAATGAAGGTGGATATTTTAATTATGCGGCATTTATATTCGGGAGCGCATGAATTTCTGGCTACACGGCATGGCTATCCGAACGGTCGCGTAATGGGTAGTATTATCAACGCTGGCGACGGACAACACGAACACCCCACGCAGGGGTTATTGGATGCGTTCACGATATATCAGAAATTTGGCGCTGCTGGCAATGGCTTCTACAGCGATGGGTTAAAAGGATTGAAGTATTGTCTTGTCGGCGACATCCGTCACAGTCGTGTAGCACGGTCAAATATTCCACTTTTCAAAGCACTCGGCGCAGAGGTTGCCGTGTGCGGTCCCGGGACATTGATGCCACCTGACTTAGACGCACTTGGTGTTCGGCTGTTTAATCATATTGACGAAGCTGTTGAATGGGCAGATGCTTTAAACGTCCTTCGCATCCAACACGAGCGGATGGAGCAGGGGTTAATTCCAACATTGCGGGAATATATTTCGTGTTTTGGTGTAAAACGCAAACATCTTCAGCACAAGCCGCAATTGGCAATCTTGCACCCAGGACCCATTAACCGAGGCATTGAGTTAGAATCCGACGTTGCCGATGCTGCACAGTCATTGATTTTATCGCAGGTTGAGCGCGGTGTAGCGGTGCGGATGGCTCTCTTAAAGCTGATTGCGGAAAACCGTACGAGAAAGTAGATGGAGTATGGAAAAAATTTGGACAGTGCTTTCGATAATTCAATGGGGTACGCAGTATTTTGATGAACGGGGCGTAGATAGCCCACGCTTGACGATAGAACTCATACTCGGACATGTAGTCGAAATGTCGCGTGTGCAGCTTTACACGAGCTTTGAGAAGCCTCTTGCCAAAGAAGAATTAGAAATACTTCGTTCTATGGTCAAACGCCGTGTTAATCACGAACCGCTTCAATACATCCTCGGCGAAACAAATTTTTTCGGGCTGACCATTGGTGTAAACCCTTCTGTACTCATTCCGCGCCCCGAGACGGAGGAGCTTGTTGAACATGCTTTGAAGGCGCTTAAATCACGACAAGGTGAGGCGTTGAGGGTGTTGGATATTGGCACTGGTTCGGGATGTATTGCGTTGGCATTAGCCAAGCATTTACCTGCGGCGCATATTTTGGGTATTGACAGCTCGGAAACTGCTTTGCAAACTGCTGCTGGAAATGCTCGTCGGCTTGGTGTGTCGAATGTTACGTTTTCGTATTGTGACATCTTGCGCGACCTGCCCGCAGGAGAATTTGATGTAATTGTGTCAAATCCGCCGTATATTGCCGCGCAGGAAATGGCAGAATTGCAACCAGAAATCCGCGAACATGAGCCACAACAGGCGTTGACCGATGCGGGTGATGGATATGGATTCTATCGAAGATTTGCCGAGGTATTTCGGGAGATTCTTGATGACAGCGGTGCTTTTTTTATAGAAATTGGATTTGGTCAAGCGGAAATGGTGCGCGAACTCTTTGCTGTACAAGGGTTTGATGTTGAAGTTCGGAACGATATGTCATCCATTCCGCGTGTGGTGGTGAGTGTGGCGGTGAAAGGCGAGTAAGGGGTAGGATTAGTATATAAACGAAAAAAACTTCAGTTTGTTTCATAAATTTTTTGACAACGTAGATTTTTTGATGTAAATTTTCGTCCGTGCTAAATTCGTGTGTGTGCATCTGCAAATCTCATTGACCCATAATTTGGGACTATAGCCCAGCAAAACAACCGCAATTAGCCATCTATAGTTCTGCAAATGCTTCTATGAATGCTGTATTCTCAGGCAGATTCCCCTAAAGCAGAATTTTCTTATACCGAAGTGAGGTTTTAATGTTAGAGCAAATTAGCGTTGAAGAACAAGGCGTGATACGAATTATTCGACTTCGGGGGCAATTTATCGGTGGTGACGAAACGGATGCCTTACGCGAGGAGTTTAAGCGGTTGACAGTTGGTGATTTGAAGCTGGTGACGGTGGATTTAGAGGGTGTTACCTATCTAAATTCAACAGCCCTTGGCGTACTTATCTCTGCGCACGCAAATTTCTCGAAAAAAGGTGGTCGCGTCGCACTGTGCAACATCAATAAAAGTATTGAAAATATTTTTGTTATTACGAAACTGACGCTCGTCTTCGAGATACATCCAACGGTAGAAGAAGCAATCAATCAATTCTCTCAATCTAATTCATAAACGGTTTAACCACATTTCTGAGGAGTTTTTTCATGAAAAATGCAATGAATACCATTGTAATCACGCTTTCCGTTATTGTTGGGTTTGCTTTTTGGTGGTTTGTCATGGGTGCTCCAGCAAACTTTAAGGACGGTGCAATGCGCCACGAACCGCTTCCGGGTAATATTTTAGGTACGATTCATACAGGCGGTCCGCTTGTGGCATTGTTGATGGCATTTATTCTTATTGCTATTACGTTCGTGATTGAGCGCTTTTTGGCTCTTGCCAAGGCAAATGGTAAAGAAGCAATGCCAGCTTTTATAAAAAAACTTCACAACCTGCTTGAATCAGGCGACATCTCTGGTGCACTTGATGCTTGCAATAAGCAACGTGGTAGCCTTGCAAACATTGTTCGTGCGGGCTTGGAGAAATATGAAACCGTGAAAGACAACGACCGTCTTGACCCAGAAAAGAAAATGCTTGAAATCAAGCGAGCTATTGACGAAGCAACGAACCTCGAAACACCACTGCTCGAAAAAAACCTTGTTATGCTTTCCACGATTGCATCCATCGCAACGATGGTGGGTTTGCTTGGCACGACGCTTGGGATGATTCGTGCGTTTGCGGCTCTTGGTGCGGGCGGTACGGTATCGGCACAATCGCTTTCCATCGGTATCTCTGAGGCATTGTACAACACGGCGGGCGGTCTTATCGGTGCTGTTATCTGTATTGTATTCTACAATTTCTTCACGACGAAGGTGGATAACTTCACCTACATCATTGATGAGACAATCCTTAGCACAACGGAAATTTTGACGGTAAAAGTGAAGAAGTAATTGTCCATCCTTATCCCGGAGAACTATTGTGGGTAAAGTTAAGAAAAAACGGGTCGGATTTGTTCTGGACATGACGCCCCTTGTGGATATTGCTTTTTTGCTTTTGACCTTCTTCATGTTTACGGCAAAATTTAAGTCGGACAGCGAGAATGACCAAAAATTCCAAATCAAGCGCCCAGTGGCATCGGCAGACACATCTAAACTGCCCGACCAAAACCTTGCAATGATTAAAATTGCGATTGACACGGTGTCGAACGATACATCCTATTATTATTCGCTCAACAGCGAAGTTGACCGTAAAATTGTGTATTACGCAAGTTCGGTCAATATTCCTGAAGAAATGCGGTCACGAGTGCAGTTAAAGGTTGATTTAAAACAACTCGAAATACTCGTGAAACAAACACGTATTGCGAATATTAAGATGCGATTTGCGTTAGATGCCGATCGTAAAATCCAGTACAAATGGATTGAAGATATGATGGATGTGATGCGGAAAAGCAATGCGACGGTCTTCAACTTTGTTACTGATAAACAGCAATAATAAAGTTGGCTTTCGCCAAGAGTTTTGGCGAGAAGCATCAGACCGATAGTGTCGTTATCCACCCATCTGTTGGTTGTCAATTTGTTTACCTTTTGAATATATCTCATTAACCAAGGAGAATGATATGGCTGGTGGTGGTTCCTTAGAACGTGGACCCAAAGTCAAACGTGGCTCGTTTGCAACCAAACGCAAAAAGAAAAAGCGCGTCGGATTCGTCCTTGATATGACGCCCCTCGTGGATATTGCGTTCCTACTGTTGACATTTTTCATGCTTTCGACAACGTTGAACACGCCGCAGACAATGGAAATGTCCATTCCGCCGGATACGGATAACGTTGACGTAAAGCAATCCGAACTGCTTATAGTGTACGTGCGCGATGACAGCAAAATCTTCAAAAGTTTGGGCGGCGATGAGCCAGTGCCGGTAGCAAACTTAAAGGAGCTTCGCAGCCTTTCTATAAACGAGAATATGCGTGTGAAGAATAAGCTGATTACATCGCTCAAGTTTGGTAAAAAAGTTCCGTACGGCTTTGTGGTGAACGTTTTGGACGAGTTGAACCTCGCCGAAGGTGAACTCACGCAAAAGCTCAGTGCGGAGAACATCAAACGTGAACGCAAGTTTGCGCTCACGCCTATGACTCCTGAAGAAATCGAAAAACTGAAAACGCTATGACAACAATTGCTGAACCTATCGAGCCGCAGCAATATGGTGCTGTGGAGCTCAAAGCGTACATCCAGAAATCCACGAGAAACGGTTTTATTATAGCAGTCTCGTCGCTCGCATTATTGCTAATTGCTTATACGGTATTTATGAAAGTAACGGAAGCCGCAGCAAAAAGAACAGCACCGATTAACAAGATGAAACTGACGCAGCTACCGCCGCCGCCTACGCAAGAGGCAGAAGCGCCGCCGCCGCCGCCGCCGCCCGCAGCGGCTGGTCCGGCAGCTCGTGCGGGAACACCAGTTCCTGTGCCAGATGCTCTTGTGACACCAGACATGAAAGACTTTGCCAATATTGATGAAGTTTCGCGTGCCAGCACAACAGGTGGTGACGGTCAAGACCAAGGATTCTTGGGACTTGCAAAAGACGTGGAAGTGGAAGTACGTGAAGAAGAGCCAAACGCTTACGACTTTATTCCGGTGGAAAAAGAGCCGTATATTGACATTAAAGACCTTCAGCGCAAAGTCGTTTACCCTGAGCTTGCAAAACGCGCAGGTATTGAGGGTAAAGTCAATATTCGCGTTCTTGTTGGCAAAAATGGTGTGCCGAAAAAGCACATTATTGAGTCAAGCGATTCGGATTTGCTGAACGATGCCGCTATCAAAGCGACTATGAGTTCTGTGTTTACGCCCGCTATCCAGAACAATCAGCCGATTGATTGCTGGGTAAGTATTCCGATCGTCTTCAAATTGCGATAACGATGCGATGAAGATTGGTCTTGAAAATACGCATAGAGACGTGTTTGACAAAAATTCAGCGCGTCTCTATGTTTTTTGTGTGTAAGAAGCATTGTCTCGTATTTTTGCCCTTTGTAAACCTTTCTGCGATTGTAGGATTCATAATGAGTAGATTCGCCCTGATTCTTAACTACGCGGCACGCGGAATGGTCATTCTGGTAGGTATTTTGTGGGTGAGCGGTCTTATCCCCGCCGTCAACTATGACACGAATTTGAAGATGTTCGGCGTGGTGTTTATTTTGTTCGGATTCTACCGCGTGGCGACGTTTTATACGCAACAAATGGAATACAAACGTCATCAAGATGACGAATAAAGAAAAGCTATGAAATTTTTGCGGAGTGCATTGGTACTGGTTTGTGCGGCTGGCGCTGCTATGATGCTTTATACGACATCGTGCGGCGGTGATGCCGATAAATCGGGCGGACAACAGATAGAAACAGAAATCACGGGCAAAGCAGAATTGCTTTGTGATGAGAGTTTGTATGCGTTTATGCAACCCACATTTCCGCTTTTCGATTCAGCATATTCGCAAGCCTCCGTGACAGTCAAACCTGTGTCGGCACGGGAAGCAATGGCACAGTTATTCGCAGGGAAATCACGAGGCGTTATCATTGCACGAAGCTATTTGCGTGATGAGGATTCACTTATGAAGGCATTCAAGGTGGCTCCTCATCAGGCAATTACGTTTGCCCAAGATGGTCTGGTACTCTACACAAAGCCGGGTTTCCCACTTGATACGATTGCGCTTGACCAGCTCAAAAAATTGCTCACGGACAAATCCACGACGTTCAAAAGCCTATTCCCGCAGTTGAAAGCGGAACCGATGCTTGTGTGTCCTGAAGCGGCATCGTCTGAGTACGGAAATATTCTACTGATGCTTACCAATGGCGCTGCGCCGCACAAACTTCAGTTTCGTAAAACAGGCGAAGAAGTGCGTGCGGAGGTCGAGAAAAATCCAAATGCAATCGGCATTGGATATTTGTCGCGGTTGGCAGGCGAAGCAACGGTAAAAAATGTCAAATTGCTCAGAATCGGTTTCCAAGACTCGACCGGAACGTATATCAAACCCAAGCGCGTACATCAATCCACGATTGTGATGGGACGATACCCGCTAATTGTTAAAATTCAAGGATTATTGCTCGAAGATCGCAGGACAACACTACCATGGGGATTTTTTACGTTCCTGCGAAGCGATACAAAAGCGAAAGAATATTATGTAAAAATGGGAATTATGGCGGACAGCGCCATTTACAACTTAATTGAGAAAAACGACGACGAATTCTAAATGTTCCAAACATAGCGAATGGAAGTAACAAACTCCTGACAATTACTGCTTTTATAGTCAAACTAACGATGAAGGTTATGAAGAAAACGTTTTTTGTATATGCGGGCGCTTTGATGGTCAGCGCCGCTACGATGTTTGCTCAAAGTCCTCTGCAAAAAGCACAGGAACTTTTGAAAGCAAAAGAGTACCAATCCGCGCTTGCGCCGGCGGTGCAAGCTGTTCAACAGAATCCCAAAAGCTACGATGCGCTTTTGCTCTTGGGCGATGTATATGATGCTGTTGACCAGCAAGATTCGGCAGTGACGTATTATTTTAAAGCATACGACCGTGAGGACGACAAGCCGGAAGTGCTGAAAAAACTTGCGTTGGCGTATTCCGCCGTTGGCAAACATCAAGATGCTTTAAAAATTGCGCAACAGTTTACGAAAAAACTAAAGAACGACCCATTCAGCTATTTGACGCTTAGTCAGGTGTATGTGAGTGGTAGCGAGTCGAATTTACCGGAATTTGTGAATGCCGTTGAAAAGGCGCAAACAGAAGTGTTCAAGGCGCAGAAAATCAACAGCAATTTGCCTGACGGTTTTGTAGCATTAGGCGATATTAACTTTGCCCGCAAAGTGTATGAACTTGCAAAGGATAACTATGAAGAAGGTCTCAAGCGCGACCCATCGTTGGTGAGCGCTCGCGCAAAACTTGCAGAATCGTATTTCCGTTTGGGGAACTTGCTCGGAACAAGTAAAGAAGACAATATCAAGTATGTGAATCTTTCGGTGCAAGAATGGGACAAGGTTACCCGTGCTGACACGAATAACGTAAAGGCGTTTTTCGAGAAGGGTAAAATTCAGTATCGCGCTCGCCAATACAAAGATGCCGTGCCGACACTGACGCGTTACGCACAGCTTAAACCAGACGGTTGGCTTGGTCGTTGGTACAAAGCGCAATCGTTGTTCTATATTTTGCGTGTGGAAAAAACATTGGACACAGCAATCATTGTTGACCTTGAATCTTCCATCAAAAATATTGACTCCGTGAAAGACCAAGCAAATCTGATGCTTGCGGAAGTATGGTTGCTCAATAAAGAGTTCAAAAAAGCTGCTGCAAAGTATTCTGAAATCAAGGCAAGCAAAGGTTTACCTGACCTAACAGATTTGAATAATTATGCGAAAGCTGCCATCAATGGTGGTGACACAACAACGGCGGTAACGCTTTACATTGAAACATTCCAGAAATACCCGAAGAGCGCTTGCCAAAATGCTTTGCCAGTTGGCAACATTCTCTATAATCTGCGTCAGTATGACAGAGCAATCGAAATATTCCGCAAGCGTGTTGATACGGCGAACCATTGCCCAATGGATGCCAATACCGCACGTGCATATCACTACATAGGCAGCAGCTATTTTTCGCAAAAAGAAAAGGCTGATTCTGCTGTTGCGCCGCTCATCGAGGCGATTAAACTTGATTCAAGCGCTCTGTATTCGCGTAATCTGCTTGCACAAGTGTATGTTGAGCTAAAGAAAGACAAGCTTGCCAAAGAGGAATTTGTAAAGGTAACAGAATTGGGTAAAGGCAATCCAAAAGCGAAAAATGATGTTGGTAACGCCTTCGCTAACTTGTGTTCCATGAGCTTAAAAGGGAAAAACTTTGGTGAACTTCAGAAACACGCACAAACGTGGACGACGAATGAGCCGACCGATTACCGAGGATTTTTGTACTTGGCAATTAGTTATTATCAAACCGACCCGGCGCTTGCCTGCAAAAACTATAAAGAAGTGTTAAAATTGGCACCAGACAACAAAGATGCAAAGATTCAGATTGAGCAGTTAGGCTGCGACAATAAGCCCGCTGCTGACCCCAAAGGTGGCAAGAAAAAAGGGAAGTAATTTACGTGACTTGTGATAAGTCCCTGAAGGAAAATCCAAGAAGTAAAGAAATTAGGTTCTCATTGGTTTCAGTTGGAAAAACCAGTTTTTGGAAAGAAAAATTGCGGCTATGAACTATGGCTGTCATGCCAACGGAGGCTGGCGACCGAAATGACATACAACAGTAATCGGCATTAACTCTAATAAATAAAAAAGCAACTGAACTTAATTGCTCAGTTGCTTTTTTGTTTTCTTTTTGGAGGATAAAAGTCGAGTTGGACGTTCATACCTTCACGAACCACTTTTTCCGCCACATAAACCACGCAATCAAGAACATAAACGCATTGAACAACAGCGCAAACAGCAGCGACGCATTCCACGGCGCGAGTGGCAACGATTGAATCGGTGCGTATAACACGGCTTTGAGCGAGAGCGTGTGTCCGTCGGGCTGCGGGAATTTGATGTATGAAAGCATTTTGGCAATCAATCCTGACAACGCAAAGACAAAAAGCGCGTTCATGCCATAAATTACGAACGGTTTTAATAGCCGTTGCGCTTTGTTTCGGAACCATTCGGAGCCATTTGCATCCAACAGCCAGTAGAACACCGAAAACATAATCAGCGCCCAGCCCGTTATGAAAATGCAGTACGAAGTCGTCCACAGGCTTTTATTGATGGGCATAAACGTCGAGTCAATAATTGCCCCAATCCACAAACACGCTAATCCTGCAAGCAGCATCCAGACGGTCTTCACCTCTTTGGAAGCGGTAGTAGCAAGCCATCGCCCAGCAAGTACGCCAAATAACTGGCTACACACCGCAGAAATAGTACTCGTCACACCTTCAGGATCCCATGTTTTGGAGTTTACCCACATATGCCCGGTCAGAAATAGTCTATCTACGAACGAACCAAAATCCCGTCCGGGTTCTAACACGCCAGCACCCCAGAGGCCGTTTCCGTCTGGAACCGGCACATAGAGCATAAGCCCCGTGTAGAGTGCAAGCAAGCCCAAAATCCAGTAACATTGCTGCTTCCAATTGCAATACACCACTATGGGCGCTGCAAGCACTGTGCAAAGCGCTATGCGCTGCAACACGCCGGGGATGCGAACAGTAGCGAGATTAAAATTGGGAATGTAATTAAGCGCAAAGCCAATCAAAAAGATAATCGCGGCGCGGCGGGTAAGTTGCAAAAGTAATTGAGGTTTGTTTGCGCCTGCTTCCGCCCGTCTTCCAAGCGAGAGCGTCATTGAAATGCCGCCGATAAACAGGAAAAACGGAAAAATCCAATCTGTGAACGTCCAACCGTTCCAGTGCGCGTGGAAAAGTTGCGGATATGCACTGCTCCAATCGCCCGGATTATTCACAAGCATCATGCCAGCAATAGTAAAGCCACGAAAAGCATCTAACGAGATAAGGCGGGCTGCGGTTGAAGTGTTCGTCATTGAGTTTGTCATTGGTCATTAGGGGTTGGTCATTTGAGAAATGCCGATAAAGCACGAAATATACTGAATTTCTCCGAAATCGCACGGTAATTGCGAAGAATTTTCTGCGTTCTTAACGAAAAACTGTACCGATTGCAATTTTGTAAAACTGTATCTGTTCTGGCATAAGAAAGTGTCGTATTTTTGTAAAGTTGATAAGACTCCTTTGACTTTCATGTCCTAACACTTCAATATTTTCATTTTCTACCATACGGAACAACCATGAGCAACCAGACCTTCCAGCCCGCAGCACTCTTTGCCGAGCGCATGAGCATTATTCCGACCTCGTTTATCCGTGAAATCTTGAAAGTGGCGGCTCGCCCTGAGATTATCTCGTTTGCAGGGGGATTGCCGAATCCAAAGTTTTTTCCGGTGGATGCTATCAAAGCTGCTGCGGACAAGGTTCTTACGCAGGACGGGCGCGGTACGCTGCAATACACAACCACCGAAGGCTACCAGCCGCTTCGGGAGTATATTGCGGCACGCTACAAACAAAAGCAAGGTTTGACGATTAGCCCCGATGAAATTTTGATTACCAACGGTTCGCAGCAAGCGATTGACCTGCTTGGTAAAATTTTTGTGGATAAAGGCAATAAAATTTTGCTTGAACTTCCGGGCTATTTGGGAACGATTCAGTCATTTAGTGCGTATCAGCCGGACTTCGGTGGTGTACGATTGAATGAGGATGGTGTAGATACAGAGCAACTCGCGCATTTGTACGCCAAACACCGCGACATTAAGCTCTTTTCGGCAATTCCGAACTTTCAAAATCCGTCCGGCACAAGCTACAGCACGGAAGTCCGTGAGCGCGTTGCAGACGTGTTGGAGAGCTATAACACCGTCGTTATCGAAGATGATCCTTACGGTGATTTGCGTTTTATCGGCACACGCCAGCCATCGCTTAAACACTATCTTGGTGAAAAAGCGGTGATGATGGGTTCGTTCTCGAAGACCGTTGCGCCGGGCTTGCGTTTGGGCTGGATTGTGGCAACAAAGCCGATCATGGAAAAACTTGTCGTCGTCAAACAAGCTGCTGACTTACACTCGAACTACTTCGCACAGCGTGTGATGCACCAATACTTGATTGACAATGATGTGGATGCTCATATCGCCACAATTTGCAAGGCATATGGTGAGCAGCGTGATGCTATGCTTACTGCCATTGAAGAGTTTTTCCCGTCCGAGGTACGTGTGACTAAGCCGGAAGGCGGCATGTTCTTGTGGGCAACGCTGCCGGAAGGTGTTGTTTCTATGGATTTATTCGACAAAGCAATCAAGCAAAACGTCGCATTCGTGCCGGGCAAACCGTTTTACGTTGAAGCCGATGATTACCGTGGCGGTGGCGAAAACACAATGCGCCTGAATTTCTCGAACGCCGATGCAGCGACTATTCGTGAAGGCATCAAGCGTTTGGGCGTAGTGATGGAAGAAATGTTAGTGGCGGTAGCGTAAACCGTCCGCTGAAAAAACGAGCTTAATTGAGGCACAGAATTTTGATTCTGTGCCTTTTTTATTGTTCGTGCCGATGGAAGCTCCATTCCATTCGCTCAAGAAATCCTACCATCCGCTAAGAAAATCCCACCATTCGCTCAAATGCCGTGTGTTGGCTGTCACTGAATGCCTACATTGCCCGTAGAATCATTCAGAACACAATCCTTTTCACGTTATTCTATCGGAGGCTCCCATGAAACCGCGCTTTCTTACCCTGCTCGTTGGATGCTCGCTCGTCGCAGCAATCATGATGTCAAGTTGCTCCGTCAATGTCGCTCGCCGCGAATATTTTGGCTATCGTCCCGTGTATGCTGCTGCGCCTGCTCCGCAGACGGCTCAACAATTGAATGAACAAAACGTCAACGTGTTGCCGAATGATAGCGCACAACAAAACGCGCAATGGCAAAACCCTCTTGCAGGACAGTCACAGCAAGGTGTTCCAAGTGCGCCCGTCGTCTATGTTCCTGTGATTACGCCGTGGTATGATGTGAGTTATAGCGCTGCCGTGGGGGCTTATTGGTCTCCCCGCAGAAGTTCATTTCTATCATTTGGTGGTTCGTCGTGGGGGATGTCACTTGGGTGGGGTTCATCATGGAATTCTTGGGATTATTATTCGCCATCATGGTCCTTTGGCGGCGGCTATTCCTGCCCTTCGTACCGTTACAATCCATTTTTCGGAAACGCCTACGGATTTCCGCGTTATGACACGTGGTCAGGATATCCACGGAACACCGTTGTAAATAGCTATAATAATTATTACAACAATTATTATAACGGCTCGAATGGCGGTACACAGGCCGTTGCGCCACAACAACGCTTCCGCGATTTCGGTGTGCAACGCCCGTACAATAACGGTAACGCCCCGTCACAATTGCCGCCGAATGTTGTTAATATCAATAATCAGCCCACGGGTGCCAATCCATCAGGACAATCCCGCATCCCGACATATACAGTCGGAACGCAACTCGGCTCTGGCACTCGCAAACAAGCGTTCCCGCAAGGCAATAACACGACCCCAGATAATGCTGCCAGCATTCTGGAGGCTCGTAATGGAGCATCTTCTATTATGCCCGTCAAGCCGATGAATCCTTACAATCCATCAGGCGGCGCTCGTAATCGCCACGATGGTAATGCTAATGCTGGTGCAAATATGGGTGTGAATAACGGCTCGGTTCAGCAAGATATGTACCGCCAAGAGCAGGCACAACGCCAACAAGATATGCAACGCCAAGTACAAGCACTCGCACGGCAGCAAGAGCAACAACGTCAATCACAAGCACTCGCTCGTCAACAAGAGCAGATGCAACATCAACAAGAGCGGCAGGTGCAAGCAGGCGGCTGGTTTAATGGTAATAATGGTGGCGGTGCTTCTCGTCAGCAAGAGCGTCAAGAATCACGTCAAGAGACGCGTCAGCCGGAACGTCAATCGGAAATGCGCGGTGGTGGTTTTGGCACGGCAACAGGTTCTTCGTCACCAAAACAATCGAATGAGCATTCGCAACCCCAGTCTAATCCTAATTCTAATTCTCAGTCCACAGGAGGAAGAATCAGATGAATACGACCACAGAACTCCGCTCGTTTCTTAGCGTGATGCAAGAACGACTTCGTAGCGCTCTTCGCCATGTCATTCAGGTTCTTTGTACGGCAGAGCGCTGGAACGAAACAATCATCGCCCTTGTGATATTTCTCGTGATTCCCATGGCAGCGCAGGCGCAATATCTCGAAGATGGCTTACGGCTTTGGCAGCAAAACAGCATCCTTACTGCCCGTGCGGGTGCGTTTGGAACGGCATATAACGGGCTTGCCGACGATTTTGCAGCGCTATACGTGAATCCTGCGGGCTTAACGCTCGTGCCGCGTGTGGAATTTACCGTCGGCGCTCAACTCCTCACCGATCGCACCACAACGAATTACTACGGCTCGTCCGGCGCTGCGTCTCTTACAACGCCGGCTCTGAGCCACGCGGGAATCGTCATTCCTATTCACTCACGGCACGGCTCGTTTGCTATAGCACTTGGCTACAGCCGCGAGAACGATTTTAATCAGAATGAGAATGTAGCAGGTACGAACCCTACGTCATCTATCGTACAATCGTGGGTGCGGAATCAATGGGGTACGGATTTGACTTACAATAAAGGCTACAAACTCTATCTGGCGGACACATTGAACGGCTACCTTCAAACACCTATTCGCGGCGGGCTTACGCAAAGCGCATTCACGCAGCAAAGCGGCGGGATGCAAAACGTTAGCGCTGGTATTGGGTTTGATGTATCCTCATCATTTTCAGTCGGTGCTTCGCTTATCGGCTCATGGGGCAGATACACGTATCGGCGCTCGTTTCAAGAAAACGACACGCGCAATATCTACAATCGGCTTGACGTGAAAACTTTTACGAATATAGATTACACCAGCCTTGCAGCTGACGAAGGATTCTCGCAATCTATTGGCGGCATCAAAGCCGTGTTGGGGGCGCAAGGGCGTATTGGCGATTTTATGCGTGTGGGAGTGGCAATCACCACGCCCGGTTACTACCAGATTCGTGAGACAAACACGTGGTCGGGTTCATCTCTGTTCGACAACGGCGACCAGAAATTTTTTACTGACAATGCCACTGGAAGCTACGCCGTTACGACACCGTGGACGATAAGCGGTGGTGTGTCGTTCCATACAGACGGGCTGACGCTTACGTCGGGCATTGAATACGCCGACGCTTCGACAATGGAGTTTTTATTAGGTTCAAATTATGACCATGTTGATGGAAGAACGTTGAATGAAGTAAACACCACCATTCGCAGCGTTCTCACTCCACAAACGCGCTGGGGTGTTGGTGCGGAGTACGAAATTCCAATTGCTCCATTAGTAGTTCGTGGAAGCTATTCTCATGCCGATTCGCCGTATTTAACTCCGAGCCTGCAAACGGCGTTGAACGTGATCGGCGTGGGAGCAGGCTTCTACGTGGCTCCGAATGTGCGGATTGATGCTACGTATCGCTTTTACAAACGCAATTATCAATCCAGTGCTTACAGCGCTTCTGACGCTGCATACACGGGAACGCAGTCCATTGGGCAAGCGGCAGCGCAAGTAGTTGTGCGGTTCTAAAACGATACGATACCATGTTGATTGATTAAGTAACGTAAAAAAGCGGCTTCTGTGGGTTAGTTTGGTTTCTCCGCATAAGCCGCTTTTCGTTATCTCCAAAATACGAATGTCACCGTATTGCTTCCCATTCCTCCGATACTGCTTTGTGGCGGACGATGACGGACACGGCATTCACCGCCCAAAGCCACAAGATTCGCGTGTAGCCAAAACGACGAAACCGTCGTGGTGACTCATGCACCAGTGTTTCCTTGTGCCAACCGATTTGCCCACGCGCTCGTAACCGTTGGTAAAGGTCAAAATCCTCACCCGCTGCAATCGCGCTGTTGTAGCCACCGACGGCACGAAACGCTTCCGCCCTTACTATCTGGCATTCGCCGCGCCCAATACCCATGCCGAGGGTGTTTAACAGCCGCACATAGGTATTAAAAAAGCTGTGAAAAAGAACGTCGGACAACCGACGTTCGTGCGGTGCTATCTCAACAGGACAAGCGAGAGCTAAATAATTGGGGATGTGAGGTGATTCCGAGGATTGAACATTATTCATTATTCTGCTAACGATTTCCAGAAACCGTGCAGGGTTGGCAGGAACGGTATCGCCGTTGAGGAATATAAGCACGTCGCCCCGCGCCACAGCAGCGCCAGCATTGCGTCCCTCAGCGATGGTTTGGCGTTTAGTGTCTGTGTGCCGCACAATCACATCGGCGTATTGTTCGGCAATAACAAGAGTACGGTCGGTGCTGCCGCCGTCACTCACGATAAGCTCAAGCGCATAGCATTCGCGGAGT
>JANYIG010000305.1 GCA_025358765.1 Candidatus Kapaibacterium sp. | reverse complement strand
GTCAAACCTCCTATTCCTTTGCATATCTGCTGTGCTATGTCATACCCCAAAATATCATCCTTGTCGTCGAAGCGTTCCGGGAAACCATCGCTCATCAATATCAGCACGTCGCCGGAGGAAAGAGTGATTTCACGCTCTTGGTAGGGGAAATTTGTCATTGTCGCAAGCGGCATAGATTTTATCAACACCTCTTCCACCGAGTGATTGTGTGCCCTGAAGACTAATGTTGACGGCATTCCAGCATTCGCAATCCGAGCCACGTACGTATTGGGAGCCGTTTGGCGGATTTTTGCCACCGCAAGCGCCATAAACATTGAGCGCATATTCATACTTTTCAGTGCTGGCGAACTTGGTGTTAGCATTCCTATTGGCGAGGTGGAATCAGTCGCGGAGCCATCGGCAGCAATCATCGAAAAGAGGCTTTTTGTAGCTGCGACCATTGTGCCAGCTTTCACGCCATGTCCCGTTGCGTCGCCGATGGCAATGGTCAGCGTACCGTCTTTGTGCAGGGAATAATCGTAATAATCGCCCCCGACTTCCGCGGCAGTCTGCATGTACATTGCGATATCCAAGCCCTCAATTTGCGGCATTTTTTTTGGCAGCATCGAAAGCTGGAGTTTTCGTGCTTCTTCTAATTCGGCGGTTTTGCGGGCATTATCGGCTTCGAGCAACGTGCGTTGTATCTGCTGTTCGGCAGTAATCCGCTCATGTTCGATCGCCTTATCGGATAGCCGCTTGACTTCAACGATTTGTGTTTCTAAATCGCTATTGGTTTTTGAGACTTTACGGGCGAGATAAATAGACATTGTAAAAGGAATCGAAAGAAAGACTATGAGTCCAGCAACATCGTACACCCACGTTGGGCGATATGATTGCATCATCGGTATACTCTCGATACAGACGGTGGTTGTAGCGCTGAGGACAAACAGTAAGCCACCCGCGCCTAATACCCATGCTCCTGGGCGTTTGCGGATAATTGCCAGCACCAAAACACGCACCATTTCCACAGCAATTATGCTACTTAATATCAGGAGGAACCTATCAATGTTGCTAACAAAACCAAATATGGTAGAGGTGATTATCAGACTGGCAGACACAACCACAATCCAGAATTGACGAGGTATGCGAGGATAAAAGACGGTATAGAAAAACCCTAACCCTCCGATAAATCCCAAAAGAAGCCATGCGACATTCAGTGATTGCAAAATGATGCTTGTTTCAATACTCCTATGAGCAATAAGGGGAAAAAATTGTCGGAATTGACTAAGTGCGAGTCCTATGGCAAAGAGGCTGTAGTAGAGATTTTCTTTGGAACGGGCATTAAAAAAATACAGAAGTAAATGCAGCATTGCCAGTGCACCCAAAATGCTCACAATAAACATCACACTACTGCTATCCCCACTTACATCGTTGATATGTGCGCTCAAATTCTGTCCATTTTGAAGCGTCAAACCAAATCCAACACCCAGCACCTTAAAAAGTAGGCGAGAACTACGTTCACGCGCTCGTGTGTCGGAATAACGAACGGCTATGACGTGTTCGTGGTTGATAGTCTGCGGCATGACCGCTACAAAGGTTTCATACCCGGGACGATACGGTTGCTCACGGTCTTGGGAAGAGTCGGGTATGCCATAATTTTTTATGAGAACGCCATCTATAAAAATTTCCGATGCACCTCTATGAATCATCTGCCAAAGCAAGGGTTTGCCTTCCAATGCAGAATCCACGCGAACGTTGAGGCGAAACCAGCCTATGGTTTCCCACTTCTTCGGTGCGGTATTCACTGCCCAAAAGGTGTGTGTGGTATCCCAAGTCTGGTCGTCAAAGTTTGGTTTGGCGTATTCGGGGTTATCGCCTGAATGCCAGAGCCAGAGTGATTTGTCAAGATCAAGTTTCTGACTTTTGATGAGCGAATCGGCAATGATTGTTCTGTGAGGATACTGCGCCAGCAGGTTTGCCGAAACAAGCATGATTGCTGCCAGCACAAAAACAGAGGTTCGTTTTATAACCATTTGTCGTAAATAAAGTGCGATACACGCGGTGAGTGAGCTGAAAATCAAAAAAACTACATTACTTTTTCCGCTCAAGATGCCGAACTTGGTCGTGGTTCATACAGCATATTCACGAACATCACGAGAAAAGTCTTTATTGGCAAAATAAACAATTGTGCTATTTTTATGGGTTGCAAATTCACGCGACCAACAGTTTTACAGGTACTATTTGATGAGCATTTTGATAAGCGTTGCGTTGGGGGGCGCTGAACAATATTCGCCTCGGTATTAAATCTCCATATCATGTTTTACATTATTTTCTTAATTGTCATGAACCGTTTTTCCGCCTTCGTGCTGGTTTGTCTTACCCTATTTTCGGTTTCTTTGTTCGCACAAAAGAAAAAAGCCGAACCTGGCGCACAGCAACCGCCCGCAACGCCTGCTAAACAGCGTTTTGCCGCTTACGACCAACGTCAAAAACTGCAACAAAGTTCGCTTGTGGCAAATGTGCCGTTCCGCAATATCGGTCCGACCGTAATGAGCGGTCGCGTGGTGGACGTGGATGCCTCGCCGCAAGACCCCACGCGGTTTTACGTTGCATATGCTTCGGGCGGGTTGTGGCGTTCAACCACGAACGGCATAACATTCGAGCCGTTGTTCGACAACCAAGCCGTGATGACTATTGGTGACGTTGCGGTAGATTGGTCGCGTCCAGCGGGAACCGAGACGATTTGGCTTGGCACGGGCGAAAACAATTCCAGCCGTTCGTCCTACGCTGGTGCAGGTATTTACAAAAGCGTGGATGCTGGGAAAACGTGGTTGCATACAGGGTTGGAGGAAACCCATCACATCGGGCGCATTGTGTTGCATCCAACCGACCCGAACACCGTCTTTGCTGCGGCTTTGGGGCATTTATACTCGCCGAATACCGAACGCGGTGTGTTCAAAACCTCCGACGGCGGCAAAACATGGCGCAAAACCTTGTTCGTGGATGATAACACGGGCGCGATTGATCTCGTGATTGACCCGAAAAACCCGCAAAATCTTTACGCTGCAATGTGGTATCGCACCCGCCGCGCATGGAATTTCGAGGAGGGCGGCAAAACATCGGGCATTTACAAATCCACCGATGGCGGCGAAACGTGGAAGCTCGCAACCACGAAAGAAAGTGGTTTTCCGGCGGGCGAGGGCGTAGGTAGAATCGGGCTTGCAATTTATCCGGCGAACCCGAATATTGTGTATGCAATTTTGGATAATCAGTTCACAAAAGCCAAAGAAAAACCCGATGAATTTAAGCTCGACAAAGATACGCTTCGCACGATAACAAAAGATGTATTCTTAAAGCTCGAAAAGCCACTCGTGGCAGACTTCTTGCGCGAAAACGGTTTTCCAAAAGAGTATACCGCAGATTCTGTGAAAAAGCTCGTGGAAACGGGGAAAATAACGCCGCTAACACTCGTGGAATATCTTGAAGATGCGAATGCGGCACTCTTTGATACGCCGATTGTCGGTTTGGAGATTTATCGTTCGGACGACGGCGGCAAATCGTGGAAACGAACGCACGACAAACCGCTTGAAAACGTGTTTTACACCTACGGTTATTATTTCGCGCAAATCCGCGTAACAGCGTTCGACGACAAGCTGATTTATTTCGTGGGCGTTCCGGCGCTCAAAAGCGATGACGGCGGCAAAACGTTTGCATCCATCGGCGCGGAAAACGTCCACGTGGATCACCACGCGCTTTGGCTGCACCCAACGCGGCGCGGTGCATTCATCCTTGGCAACGACGGCGGCGTTCATATCACGTACGACGACGGCAAAACCTACTTCAAAGCAAACACGCCGCCTGTGGCGCAGTTTTATCACGTGGTGCTGGATATGGATAAGCCGTACAATGTCTATGGCGGTTTGCAGGACAATGGCGTGTGGACGGGCGCAAGCACGAATAAACCTGACCGCGAATGGTACGCCGATGGGCAGTATCCGTTCAAGAGTATTATGGGCGGCGACGGGATGCAAACGCAGGTGGATACCCGCGACAATGCAACGGCGTACACCGGATTCCAATTTGGGAATTACTTTCGGCTGAATAAAAACGGAGGAACGCCGCCAGCCCGCATCACGCCTCAGCACAAGCTTGGCGAACGTCCGTATCGCTTTAACTGGCAAGCGCCCATTTTGCTTTCCAAACACAATCAAGACATTTTGTATTTCGGTTCGCACAAACTCCACCGTTCGTTTGACAAGGGCGCAAGCTACGAAGCCATCTCTGGCGACCTCACGCGCGGCGGCAAAATCGGCAACGTTCCGTACGGCACGCTTGCGACGATTGACGAATCGCCGTTCCGTTTCGGTTTGCTTTATACAGGCAGCGACGACGGCGTGATTTCGTGCAGCCGAGACGGGGGCGTAACGTGGGATCGTATTTCGGACAATCTGCCGAAAGAACTCAAGGATTTTTACGTCAGTCGTGTGCAAGCCTCGAAGCACGATACAAGCGTGGTGTATGCTTCGTTGAACGGCTATCGGTTCGATAATTTTGAGCCTTTTGTGTTTCGTTCCGCCAACTACGGCAAAACGTGGGAGCGCATTGGTACAAATCTGCCGACGGAAACGGTGAACGTCATCAAAGAAGACCCCGTGAACGCAAGTATTCTCTACGTTGGTACGGATAACGGGTTATACGTTTCGCTCGACAAAGGCAAAACGTTTGCTGCGTTTATGGGCAATGGCGCAAAAGAATCGGGGCAAGAAGGTGTGCTGAAAGGCGCATTGCCGCACGTGGCAGTGCATGACGTGGTAATTCACCCGCGCGACAAGGAAATTGTGGTTGGAACGCACGGTCGTTCTTTGTATGTGGCGGATGTGAGCCATATTCAGCAGCTCACGCCGGAGTTTCAAGCCAAACCACTTGCAGCGTTCAGCATAAAAGCCATCACGCACGGCACACGGTGGGGGCAGCGAGGCTTTGGCTGGAGCGCAGTGATAGAGCCATCGGTGAGCGTTGGATATTATGCGCGTCAGGCTGGAAGTGCCGTTGTGCGAGTGAAAGGCGAAGGTGGCGTGGTGCTGGCGGAATTAACGGACGCAGCCGAAGCGGGTTTGAATTATGTGGGTTACAACTGTGCCGCAAAAGACAGCATCACCCTTGTGGCGCATTTGGAAAAAGTAAACGCAAAAAATGCCGCCTCTGGTGCTGCCTCCGGCACGACGGATAAAAAAGACAGTGTAAAAAAAGATGATAAAGTGAAAGTGAAACTCCTCAAGGCAAAAGCAGGAGAAAACGGCGTTTTTTATCTTCCTGCAGGCAAATACACCGTAGAAATTGAGCTGAATGGTGCAAAAGAAACACAACCGCTGGAAATCAAAGAGCAAAAGCGTGGCGGCGGCGATAGTGCAAGCCCGCGCTCGGTTCCGGGGGAAGAGCGCTATGGAAGTGATGGAAGCGCCGACGAAGATGATGAAGGAAGCCATGCGTGGAAAGCCGTTGAAAAGCTCGGCAAATAGTTGTTTTATGATGATTCCTGTAAAACCGCTTCATGCTTTCGTGTATGGGGCGGTTTTTTTTGCATTTGGCATTCTCGCAAGCTCGCAAGATTGTGTGGGTAAACTTTGCACAATGTGACTTTGGGTCACTTGTGTTGCATTTGGAAATATGCGATATTGCACAATAATTCATCGGCTCCAAAAAGCAGGAATTATCCTTGAACAACTCACCTCATATCATAATGCGATACCTTTTTCGCCATCGCTCATTTGTGTCCTGTACAATTTGCTTGTTGTCTGTGTGTGTGGCTCCATTGCTTGTTGTGGCTCAATCATCGCTTCCGGTCAAGGACTATTCCGTAGGCAATACGTTCGTGTACAGGTCTTTTAACGGAAACACCTCTGTTGACCAAATCGTGGAAGAAACCGTCACGAAGGACACTGCTATTGGCAATGCGCGGTATGGCATCGTTGAAACCCATTTCTCAGCATCGGGGGCCGTTGAACGATACCTTATGCGTTCAAATGATACCGCCGTTTATCAATATATCCCCGAACAACAACAGGAAAAAATGCTCTACAGATTTGGGCAACGATGTTCAGCCTCAATATTACCGTGGCTTCAAACCGAAAGCATATGTTCAGTGACCGTATCCAGCGATTCTATGGCTGCCAATTATTTTGTATATAATAGCTTCGGATCCGTCACAAATTCAGATGGTTCGACAGTCAGTGCATTTGAGAAAAAGAACGTATACTATATAAAACCATTTGGTGTAGCCAACGATTTTATAGTCAAATGCGGTTATATTTATTTTCCAATACACAATCAATCATGGCTTCCCCAGTGTTTTACTTCTTCTGTCGAGTTACGCCGCAGCGTAGTTCGAGGTGTAACTAGTACACTGTTTACTTAATTTTTAGGTTCAAAAAAAATCTTAACGAATACCGATAAGTATCCGATTTGCAAAGACTTCATGCTTTTCATAGTCTTTGCAAGCAACCTGTAAAATTTAAACAAACAATGTACTAGCAGTAACCCTAATCTATTTTATCTTCGATGGACTTCTAAAGAATTTGGAGATGCTGATAAAGATGAAGTGTCATACCCAAGTAACAGGCGAATCTGGCTTCGTTGTTCGCAGGTGATTACAGGGCAGCCAGCCAGAAATTACGGAATCACTTCTGTCAGTTGTACACTTGCTTTAGACACATCGCTTGTCGAAATTGTTGGCATGCAAACAGCGAAGGGGTCGCAACCTGATTCTGTGTCATATAGGAACGGGAAGATGCTGCTGAATTGCACGTTTACAACAACAAACGATAATAGCAATGTAGGCTACATAGATATTCGGCACAAAGCCCCATTATTTGAGTCCGATGTTGTGTTTTCTGTTGAAAACCCCATGTTAAACCCTACATCATCTGTCATCACTTCATCGCTGACGCTTTCGTTAAAAAAATCTGACCTGCCATTTGTCATCGGCTCTGCGAATTCCTCTGGATGGGGTTGGGTTACGTATGGTCAGGAAAAATCATTACTGTTTGGGCTTAAACTACCGCAAACCTCCCAGCAATTACTACCACTATTTCCTGCTCGTATTTCTTGTAAAATTTCTCTCGATACTACGGGCTTAGAAAACATCCAAGTTCTGATGCCTACTTCAGAAGAGCGGCTTACACCAGATAGTGTGACGGTATCAGGGAGCATCATGAATTTGCACTGTACGTTCCCGATGTCGGTATCCTCAATCGGAAGAGTACGTTTTCGCTCCAAATCTCTCGTACAACGAGACAACGCTTTTTCCATCATTGGAAAGTCTGCTCCGCCAGGATTCCGAGATATTCCGTCTCAATTTACTTTCCGGCAAACGGGTGTTTCAGGCTTGGAGCTCGACTCCAATCAACTCGTGCAGCTTGAGCAAGGGCAAAATATCATCAATTATATTGCACCGAACCCCGCCGCCGATAATCTCATTATCCAATACATCGTGGCGACACCAGCAGAAAATATTACGGTGGAATTGATGAACACATTAGGCGCAACGGTACTTTCCGCCGCATTGCCCAAGCAAAGCTATGGCATCTACGACCTGCCGTTAGATTTGAAGGGCATTCCGGCGGGAATGTATTTGCTCAGAGTTCGCTCGAATACGAACACGGAAACGCATAGAGTGATGATTTCGCGGTAACAAATCTTCGTAGCACATCCATACAAAATCAGTATGAGCGGTAAGGAAATGAAAAAAGTGTTAGAGGCGGATGGTTGGTATGTGTCCCGCATCAATGGTAGCCATCACCAGTTTAAGCACCCGACAAAGAAAGGTACGGTAACGATTGCGATTCACGGGAATGCCGAACTTCCCAGAGGCACAAAGAGCGGGATATTGAAGCAGGCAGGCTTGAAATAAATCCATTCAACTCACGATATCAACTTCTCACAATGGAGGAATTTATTATGCAATATTGTATTGTTATTGAGCGGGGCGAAAAGAATTTTGGTGCGTACTCCCCTGATATAGCGGGCTGTGGCACCATTGGCTATACTATTGAAGAAACTCTCACCAATATGCAGGAATGTATAGAATTCCATTTTGAAGGGATGCTTGAAAATAATGAGACCATCCCCGAGCCGAAAGGGCTGTTATGGCATTTGCAAGTGGGTGAACTTGAGCTTGCACCAAGTGATATACTGGCGTTTCTCACGGTCAATATTGAGCAGATGGTGTCATCGGTGTGATTTCGCTAATCAACGGAACGGAGTAACTTCACCAATGGGGATGACTGGCATGCGAGCACCAGCAACTTGTTTGTCTGGATTAAAAACCACCACGACAAGCAACCCCTTATTTCGCACCAACGAAGCCGGAACTGTTACGTTGAGTTCCGTCCGTGAATACGATGTAATTTCTAAATTCACCTCGCTGAGCTGAACAAAAACACCCGGGTCGAAGTTTGCACCTTTGATGGTTAAGATAACCTGCTCCGAACCCGCCAACACAAAGGTTGGATTAATCGTGTAGATGCCCGGGCGCGGGCGAGAAGCGATGGTCAATATCCATTTTGCAAGGGATCCATCAGGGTTGACGACTCTAATCGTGGGGTAGCCACCAAAAACGTTTCTGCTTGCAGGAATCTCAACATCAATATACGAGTTTGCCTCATTTATGTCCGTTCGTACTACTGGCTTTAATTGAAGACTTCCAGTCGCGTCGGTGAAGATAACCTTCGAGTTCGGTAAAAATGGAGAACACGAAAGTGATAGGCGGAGCGTAAAGGCTTGCAAGCTGGCGGTTGTTGTGGATGGAGAGAGTGCAATGATAAGATTTGATGCACATGTCACGGGAATCGCTATTGAAACTGGCTCTCTGTCCGCACTCGTGATGGTAAGCGTCACCATGTTGAGCAAGGTCGTAAAACTTGAGGGGATTGTAACAACGATAGTGGATGTGGAAGCCGAAACTGGGGAAACCGTAGCATCTTGACCACCACCAGTAATCGTAACCGTTGGGTTTGTGCCGAAATTTACGCCTTTAATAATGACCGTTTGGTCGCCCAAACCTTTGAATAATTGCACCGGAGCGATGCTTGTAATCGTTGGAATTATTTGAGATTTTGCGGTTCCCGCCATACCGAACAGAAGCAATAATGCGGCAAGGAGAGCCGCAAGGGGAAGAGCGTGTGAATTCTTCATAAAAATTCTGTGAGAAGAAGGTGCTAGGGTAATTGAGTTTTTGTATGGCTTCCTGCCGAAGATATCCATAAATATTTACAAAGTGTCCAAACTATTGGTAGGAAGCAATCAAAAAATGGAAACATGTACGTGAGCCATTTGAAGCAACCTCACGACAAATCGTGGTTCAAATGGTGCTTCTGCGGGCGGTGAAAAATCCAAAAAATAATGGGGAATATCAGCAGCGTGAGGATGGTTGCGGTTACTAAACCGCCGATGATAACGACGGCTAAGGGTTTTTGCGATTCCGAGCCGATGCCTGTGGAAATCGCCGCTGGCAACAATCCTATGGAAGCCATAAGCGCCGTCATCACCACGGGGCGCGTCCGTACTCGGATGGCGGCAGCGATTGCCTCGTCTAAGGTCAGCGCGGCTTTGATGTTATTGTGAAATTCCGAAATGAGAATCACGCCGTTTTGAATACATATCCCAAAGAGCGCAATAAATCCCACGCCCGCCGAAATGCCAAAGTTAATGCCCGTCAGATGCAGCGCGATGATGCCGCCAATAAGTGCGAACGGCACATTTGCCAGCACGAGCAGCGAATCTTTCATATTGCCAAACATGATAAACAGCAACACAAAAATTGCAACAAGGCTCACGGGGACAACTTGTCCCAACCGTTTGATGGCGCGTACCTGATTTTCAAATTCCCCCGTCCAGCCTATGCTGTATCCGCTTGGCAGGCGAACGTGTTGTTTTACGTTTGCTTGTGCTTCGGCAATCGTGCTGCCCAAATCCCGTTCGCGCACGGAAAACTTCACGCCGATAAATCGTTTAGTATTGTCGCGGTAGATAAATGCGGGTCCTGTGATTTTTTTGATGGTGCAAATTTCTTTCATCGGGATTTTGCTGCCGGAAATCGTCGGCACTTTCAGATTCGCAATGTCTTGTTCGTCTTTGCGGTAGTCGCGCTCGTAGCGGACTCGCACGTCAAATTTTCGTTCGCCTTCGTATTTTTGCGTGGCTGTTTTTCCGCCGAATGCCATTTCCAACACCGCTTGCGCGTCGGCAATCGTCACGCCATACACCGCCATGCGCTCCTTATCCAACAACACGCTAATTTCGGGCTGCCCGATATTCCGCAAAATTCCCACATCTTTGATGCCATCTACGTTTTTGATGTGTTCTATGACCTCATTGGCAAGTGCGTCTAATTTTTCCAAATCGTCGCCATAGATTTTCACAGCATTGGAAGCGTTTATGCCCGCTACCGATTCGGCAACGTTGTCAATAATTGGCTGCGAGTAGTTGTAACCGATGCCTTGATACTTCTGCAAGCGAGCGTCCATTTCCGCCACCAAACCGTCCGTGCTGATATTACGTTTCCACTCGCTTTTGTGCTTCAAATTCACCTGCATTTGCACGTAATAAAAACCACTCGGGTCAGTGCCGTCGTTGCTGCGTCCGGTCTGCGAAAGAACGCCATTTACCTCCTCGAACGATTGCAGCTCTTTTCTAAGCGTCGTTACCATTTTTACGGTTTCCGGCAAACTGCTGCTCATGGGCAATTTTGCTTCCACCCAAAGAGCGCCTTCGTTTAGTTGCGGTAAAAATTCTGTGCCCAAAAACGTTGCTGAAAACAGCGTCAGTGCTAACACGACGAGGGCAGTGATAAGGCTGAGTTTTTTGTGTTTGAAGGTGAACGAAAAACCTCGTTCGACGATTCTGTTCCAAAAATTTACAAACGGATTGTGTTTTTCGCGGACGTTTTTGTTCAGCAGGATATGCGACAACACAGGCACAAGCGTAAGCGTGAACAGAAGTGCTCCCAACAGCGCAAATCCAAGAGTGTAGGCAAGTGGCGAAAACATTTTACCTTCCACTTTTTCAAACGAAAAAATGGGCAGCAGAGCAGTGATGATAATGAGTTTAGCGAAAAAAATCGCCTTGCCCATGTCCGTGCCGGTTTTTTTAATAATGCCACCTTTTGCCAAAAGGTTAAAGGTGTTCATGCCACGTTTGTGCGCCAGCGCATCAAGCGAGACAAACAGCCCCTCGACCATCACCACCGCGCCGTCAATGATAATGCCAAAATCCACTGCGCCAAGCGACAGCAGATTTGCGCTCATGCCTTTTAATTTTAAGCACAAAAAGGCAAATAAAAGTGCAAGCGGAATCATAATGGAGACTATCAGCGTCGAGCGCCAATCCGCCATGAACAAGAACACAACTACCGTCACGAGTACAATACCCTCCACCAAATTGTGCATGACCGTTGTGGTGGTGTAGTTCATGAGGTTGTCGCGGTCGTAAAACGTCTCCATTGTTACGTCGGAGGGTAGGATGCCGTTATTGAGTTCTTCAATTTTGGCTTTGATACGCTGCAACACCTCTTTGGGGTTTTCGTTTTTCCGCATCACGATGATACCTTCCACAACGTCGTCATTATCGTTTAAGCCAACTTGCCCAACACGTGGTAGTGAGCTTTCGTGGACGTTCGCTAAGTTTTTGACCAAAATGGGATTGCCGTCTGCATCATCAATAATAATATTTTCGATATCCTCGCTGGATTGCAACAGCCCGATACCACGCACCACGTATGCTTGACCATTTTTTTCAATCACATCGCCGCCTACGTTCAGATTACTACCACTGACGGCTTTGAATACTTCCAGCGGCGTGATATTGTATTTAGATAAGCGGTTTGGGTCAACACTGATTTCGTATATTTTTTCCTGTCCACCAAAAGCAACAATGTCTGCCACACCCGGCACGGAGTTGGCGGTCAATCACCCAGTTTTGCAGCGTCAGCAAATCCCGTGTATCGCGCTGCGGGCTTTTCAGCACGTAGCGATACACCTCGCCCGTAGGTCCGTAAGGCGGCTGTACGTCTGGTTCAGCGCCTTCGGGCAAGGCTATATTTCGCAGTTGATTATTTACTTGTTGTCGCGCGAAAAAATCCTCAACATCGTCCTCAAAAATGATTTTTATCACCGACAAACCAAACATCGTAATGCTGCGAACGCTGGTTTTACGCTGCACGGGGTTGAGTGCGATTTCGATAGGCGTGGTCACAAACCGTTCGATTTCTTCGGCACTGCGCCCATTCCACTCGGTGACGATGATGATTTGTGTGTTCGTCACGTCGGGGAACGCCTCAATCGGCATGGCGCGAAAGCTGATAAAACCAGCAATCACCAGCAAACTCACCCAAAAGAACGTGAAGGCGCGATTTTTCAGCGAAAAGGCAATGATGTTTTTAATGAATTTTGTCATAGTGATTTAGTACATCGTTCTGCAAATACAGAATTATTTGTCATTCCTGCGAAGGTAGGAATCCACTGGCTTGTAGAACGTATGGCTGCCAGCATTCGTTGGCATGAAAGTCCCAAAAGATTTTCAAATTTACGAATGGTGCTTTAGTCGTTCAGCGCATCGTAAATAAGAAGTTGATTTTGGGTAATGATGGTCTCACCTTGTGCTACTCCTGAACGGATATAGGTGATGTCGCCCGCGTGTTTGAAGATTTCCACTTGGCGCGTTTCGATATGCTCGCGGTCTTTAAAAACCATGACAAAATATTTGCTTTTATCAAAAATGACGGCTTTCGACGGAATAGAAAGCATCTGCTTGGAATCCGTGTGCGTAATGCGGACGGATGCTCGCATTTCGGGTTTTAGTAGAAAACCAACATTGGAAAGTTTAATGCCAATTTTCATGGCTTTGGTTTCGGGGTCAATGATATTATAGATTTTATCTACATTGCCATGAAACACCTTGTCGGGGTAACTTAATGCCGTCACAAACGCATCCATACCAAGCTGGATTTCCGCTATATCCACTTCGTTCACGTTTGCAATCACCGATACTTCGTTGATTTCGGCAATGTCGAAAATATTATCGCTACGGTCACTTCGCAGTAAGATGTCTTGATTGATTTTTTTCTCGACGATAAAACCATTGATGGGCGCGAGTACTTGATAAATAGCACCCGATTTCATGTTGTAAATTTTGAATGTTTCTTGAATACGTTTTAACTGCGATTCAGCTTTTTCGTGGAGGCTTTTTGCCTCCAACACGTCTTTTTCGGCGTTCAGTTTGCCCGCAAAAAGTTCCTGCGCCACTCGCAGATTATTGTTTGCTACAATCACGTCGCTTTGAGCATCCTTGAGCTCTTTTTCAAAACCCGCAACCTCGGTGCTGCGTATGGTTGCTAAGAGCTGCCCCTTTTTTACGTAATCGCCCAATGCCACGTTCACTTGCTGCACATTGCCACCAACAACAGGATATACCTCAATGAGTTTGTTATTATCTACCGTAATTTTCCCATAAAATTTTAGCTCACTTCTAAGGGAATCGTAGGTTACCGTAGCCGTTGACATAGATTGAAACATGGTTTCACTGAGGACGAAGGGGGCTTTTGCCTCGTGTGCCGGTGGCTTGTCCGTGCAGCCGCCTATTGTGAGCGCAAGTAGTAGCAAGGTAAGCGCATAAAAAAATATGCTTAGGATTTTTGTAGGGTTATATAATTCAATGTCATTCCCGCGAAGGCGGGAATCCATGACCAGTGTACAATCTCGTGGATGCCAGCCTTCGCTGTCATGACAACAGTGGTATGCAAAAGCCCAGATTTTTTTTAGCAGTATGATGAGATTCATGGCGGCGGTAATGAAAGTAAAGGCAATTAAAATACAGGAAACGACGTGGTCAAATTAAGTTCTTCACACGTTTTTGTAAGGGTTTTGCGAATTTCGGCGATTTGAACAATGCTGCTGGTGTAACTTTCGATAAAGTCTGTGAACTCTATCATCGTCACGTTTCGTCGTTGAAAATTTTGTACCATGCCGTTATAGACTGCCTCAAAATTCTCTTCAGTTGTGGGGTTGAGGCTTTGAAAATTTTTCGTAGCTTCACCATATTTCCTGTACACCAGTGCAACTTGATTGCGGATATCCATAAACTGTGCATCTTTCAGGGTTTTTGCTCGCCCGAGTTGAGCATCGGCAACAGCAATATTGCCTTGATTTCTATTCCAGAGCGGCAGTGTGATGCCGATTGTAAGGTTTATTTGATCGCCAAACGCCCCGCCGCGTTGGTCGTAGGACGCACCCAGCGTAAGGTCAGGTATGGCGAATGATTGTTGCAGTGCCAAATTCCACTTAGAGGCGCTGATAGATTTAGCCGCCGATACCGCGTCGGGGCGATGTTGCAGTGCCAAATTTTGCAAGGAATCTACGCTCAAGAGCATCGGCTTTTGGTACGTCTGAAGTTCTTGTGGCAAAGGCGCGGGCATTACCTCCGTGCTTGTGTTCAAGAGCGTCTGGAGGTTTTTTTGTTCCTCAAAGATGTTGTTATTAAGTATTGTTTTATTGTTTTGCAACGTCAAGTATAACGATTGCAATCGCACAACATCTTTGAATGGCAAGTTACCCTTGGCTGCTTGTTCAGTGTATGCTTTGATAAGGGTGTCTAACTGGCTTAATTGTTTGCTGATGCTTTTGATGACCATTTGGTCGTAATACATGGCAAAGAAGCTGGAACGCAATTGGTATTTGAGTGTTCGTAGAAGGTCTTGCAGTTCCAATTTTGCTATGTCGGCATTCGTTTTAGCAAGCTCGATGGCATTGCTTTTTTTTCCACCTAAGGAAAAAAGTTGTTGAAGAGCAAAAGCCTTTTGTCCCTCGCCGCCGATGTCGAGCAAGCGGTTATCGGCGGGATTCAGCACGTTAAATTCAGCTGAAAGTACAGGATTATCCCAAAGTCCAGCTTGGATTATCTGTGCTTCGGAGGCTTCAATCGAAAATTGTTCTGCTAGCAGCGCAAGGTTGTTTTTCAAAAAGACGCGCTCACATTCTTGCAGTGAGAGAGGAGGTGTGGTTTGTGCAAACAATGGTAAATGTAGGGAATAAACAAGGACACAAGCTATCGCCCATATTCCACAGACAAATTTTTGTGTTTGAAAACAATGTCGTTTTACGTGAGAACCTTGTTTGGCGAAGCGAGCAACAAGGATTAAAGGGGCTTGCGAAAGGCAGTATCTATCTGAATGCGGCATGGCAGGTACGTTTTCCGTTCTTTCTTTAATATACAAGTAACTAAAAAAGTGAAACGTTTGAATCTTCGTTGAACCTTATTTGGGTGAAATCAAGACGGCAAATTTACGAAAGGAAAGGGAAAAAAGCTACGATTGCATGGCACCGTCCAAAATAATGCTGGTACTCGCATTGTCGTTTTGTTCTGGCTTGGAAGCGTGATTTTTACGAAGTTTGTGTAATCCATAGACGAACATTATCACGGAAATTCCGATATGAGAATCTCAATCGCCTGTATTCTCCTTGTGTTTTACGGGCATATTACGTCTGCGCAACCGCTTGAAAACTCGCTTCTGTGGCGGATTTCCGGCAAAAGCCTGAAAGCGCCGTCGTATCTGTACGGCACAACCCATCGTATTTGTGCACAAGATTATGTTTTGCGTGGACGTGTTATTCGCGCTATGGATTCTTGCGCCCAAATTGCTTTTGAAGCAAATATCGTTGATTCCGTTGAGATGGAGAACACGCAAAAAAGTATGCTCAAAGCACAAAAGCTCAAAGACCTTCTCAGTCAAGCCGAATATAAACAGTTGCTGAGGCTAGGGCAAACAGTTCTTCATCTTTCGGAACAAGAGATAGACCAAATGTCGCCATTGATGATGATGTTTGCAACCTACAAACTCGCCACGCCTGATTGTGTGGCAGCATCGGCAGAAGCTGTTATTGCTGGTGTGGCACGTTCAAATGAACGGTATTACAATCGTTCTAAACGACCGTTTATTGGCTTAGAAAACTGGGAAGACCAAGCACGGGTATTTGACCAAAAAATCTCATTAATACTTGCAAAAACCCTTCGCATCATGCTCGAACGAATGCAAACATTGGGTAAAAACAATCGTGCTAAGTTTTTAGTGCAGGGGTACAAACAAGAAAATCTGAACGCAATAGCAAAAACACAAGAAGCTATAGATATGAATACCGCTGAGAGCACACTCCTCAACGATAAGATTCTGAAAGAACGAAACAAACTCTGGTTGCCGCGAATGGAAGCAGCTATGCTGCAAAAACCAACATTTTTTGCTGTGGGTGTCATGCACCTGATTGGGAACAACGGACTTATTCTTATGCTACGCCACCAAGGATATAGGGTAACGGCGGTTTTACCCGAAAGGAGTACCTCAAAATGAACATGAACATGAGATTGTTGTATTTTTTGACCGTTATTGTATTGTGCAAAACTTCTCTTTACGCGCAACCGCTTGAAAACTCGCTTCTGTGGCGGATTTCCGGCAAAAGCCTGAAAACGCCTTCGTACCTGTATGGCACGATGCACTTGCTTTGCCCAAACGACCTGAGCATCAAACCCCACGTAGAGCAGGCGCTATCTGCCGCGCAGCAAGTGGCGTTTGAGCTTGATATGGACGACCCGAAGGTATTGGGCGCTGCGATGGCGGCTATGCTCACGGGCGACGGGAGCCGTACAGAAGAACGTGCATCGCTTAAAGAAGCGCTCACGAAGGACGAATATGCGTTGGTGGAGGGATTTTTCCGCGATTCGTTGGATATAGATTTGGAGCGCTATGCACAGTTTGCATCGCCTTCGATGCTTGCAATGTTGGCGATTCCGAAAGCGCTCGGTTGCCAGCCCGCATCGGTCGAACAACGGTTGATGGAGCTTGTCAAAACCGCAAATAAAAACCGTAAACGGGCGGTGGAAATTGTTGGGTTGGAAACGGTCGAAAAACAACTGAGCTTTTTGAGTACGACAAAAGGCAGCGAAGATGCGGCAGAGCTGCTTAAAACCGTGAAAGATTTTTCAGAAATGCGGCGCAAAATCAAACAATTAGCCAGGTATTACAACGATGAAAACCTCGAAGGGTTACAAATGCTTATGACAGAGCTTCCGGGCGATATGAACGCACGGCTCATCACGCAGCGCAATCACGCTTGGATACGAACCATCGAACGGTTGATGAAGCGTAATGCCATGTTTATCGCGGTTGGTGCAGGGCATCTGCCCGGAAACGAAGGCGTGATAAAATTGCTGCGGAAGGCGGGTTACGTGGTAGAGGCAGTGAGAGGAAATTAAGAATGAAAAATTAAGAATTGAGAATGAAGAATGTATTGCCAACACTTGTTGTGGAGCCAATTGGAATTATTCGTACTGTGTTTCACGAGAAATACGAAGCGCCCCGCCAACCGCTTGCCGACGATGGCTTGAACACAAGTTCAGGTGCGGTGATTGAGCTTGTACCCCACAAAAACTACGAACAAGCACTTGCCGACCTTGAGGGGTTTGAGCGGATTTGGCTTGTTTCGTGGTTCAACCGCAATGCGAACTGGAAACCGAAAATCCTGCCTCCACGTGGTCATACCAAACGCGGTGTATTTGCCACGCGCTCGCCGCACCGACCGAACCCGCTTGGCATCTCGGTTGTGACGCTTTATGCCGTAACAGGATTGCGTGTGGTTATTGGTAGTTGCGATTTGCTCGACGGCACACCAATTCTCGATATCAAGCCGTACATTTCTGAATACGACGCGCATGTACCGTCTGCTGCTGGTTGGTGGGACGCGGAACGCTCCGAAGAACAACGTTTTACGGTAGTATTTTCTCAGATGGCGCTTGAACAACGAGATTTTTTGCGCTCACGCGGTATAAACAGCGTAGATGTGGCTGTGAGCAAGCTCATCCACGACCCGTTTCCGCACCCATATCGGAGAATCAAGGCGCTGGCGGAGGGGAAAGCATATTTTGAAATTGCAGTACAATCGTGGCGTTTGCGGTATCGTATCGGCGAGGGTTTGGAAAGCGGAAATGTGTTTGTTGATGAAGTGCAAAGCGGTTACAGCCGTGAGCAAATGCAAACGCCAGAAGCGGCTTTATTTCACAATAGTGAGGCTCATAAAGAATTTTATCAACGGTGGTAACAGAAATTATGCGGGCTAACGAACCATCTTTATCAATTATATCCTGGTATGAATCCGATTGATTCCGCGCTGAAACTCATTGAAATCCTTGCTACGATTGCCTTTGCGCTGACGGGCATCATCGAAGCACGGAAAAAGAAAATGGACTTGATTGGTGTGTATATGGTGAGCATGGTGACGGCGTTTGGGGGCGGAACCGTCCGTGATATGTGCATCCAACATTACCCACTTTTCTGGATTCGCAACGACGAATATCCGATTGGTTTGCTGGCGCTGTGTGTGTGTTCCATGCTTGTTGCCACGCAGCGCACGTGGAATACGGTCTGGATGGTGCGGTTGTTGGGTGTTTTGGATGCGTTTGGGCTTGGATTATTTTGTGCGACGGGTGTACAATATGCCCTGCAAGCCCATTGTGGCATGTTTGTTTCGGTGTTGATGGGCGTTATCACTGCAACATTTGGCGGCGTGATTCGGGATGTGCTATGCAACGAAATTCCAAATGTGTTCAAACCAACGGAATTGTATGCAACGTGTGCATTTGTGGGTGCAGCGAGCCAAGTGGCTTGTTTGAACATCGGCATGAGTGACATTACGGCGCTGGTGGTGGCAACGGGTATAGCAGCATTCATCCGCATTTTGGCAATGTTCTACGATATTACGCTTCCGAAGCCACTTTCGTAGCCGCTTTCGTAGCGCCTCGCAATTGTCATTTGGCGTAAAATTTGGCGTAAAGTCGGACATTATGTATTTTTGCGGTCTCGGAACCATATTTTGAAGGACAATTTTACGTAAACCTTACTTGAACAGGCACAATGGGTCGTATCTTTGAGAAACGCAAATACAAAATGTTTGCCCGCTATGATAAAATGGCGAAGGCATTCACCCGCATCGGCAAAGAAATTGCCCTTGCTGCAAAATCTGGCGGTGCCGATCCCGGCACGAATCCTCGCCTTCGCGCTGCCATCCAAAATGCCAAAGCCAGCAATATGCCGAAAGATCGCGTGGATGCTGCCATTAAGCGAGCATCGGGCAAAGAGGCGTTAGACTTGCAAGAAGTGGTCTATGAAGGCTACGGACCACACGCTGTAGCTATTGTGGTGGAAACAGCAACGGATAATCCCACGCGTACGGTAGCAAACGTTCGTGCGGCGTTTAGCAAGCTCGGCGGTTCGCTTTCCACGGCGGGTGCGTTGGAGTTTATGTTTCAGCGTCGTGGTGTGTTCAAGATTCCTCTTGCGGGCAAAAACATGGATGACCTTGAGCTTGAGCTGATTGACGCAGGCGCGGACGACGTGGAAGTGGATGAGGAAGACGGCATTGTTACTGCCTTCACGGACTTTGAGAATTTTGCCAAAATGCAGCACACGTTGGAAAATAACCACATTGAGGTTATCAGCGCAGAAATGCAGCGCATTCCCAACACAACGGTAGAACTCACCGAAGAGCAGATGGACGAAGTGGGCAAACTTATTGACCGCCTCGAAGAGGACGAAGACGTACAAAACGTGTTTCATAATATTGCGTAACTTACCGTTGGTGATAGTTTTCAAAAATCGCATATGTTTTATGTGGAAATTTCTCAAAGATTATATCACAGGCAAAATTCAGACCTACAAAAGTGCGAAAATTGCCGATAGAGAAACGACGGATGAAGCAATTATTGCTCTTGCCTACGAATTTAATGGGCGGCTCTCGGCTGATCGTTTGCAGCGTCGCACGAAGATGACTTGGGAGAAAGCGTACGAGCGTCTCGTGATGTTGCAAATCAAAGGTGTTTTTGAGGCTGAACATAAAGCTGAACATAAAAATGCAATTTTACCGTGGCTGATAACCACGTTTGTACTCAGCGAGGAATACTGGCATGAAGCAAAAACGCTTCAAACGTCATCGCCTGCGCTGCTAACCGATGCAGATATGATTCGCTGTGCAATGGACGCTGGCGGGACAGTTTCGGCAGCACAAGTGTGTGTGCTCATGTACATATCCGTAGATGCGGCAAAGGCAAAATTAGATGAATTGACGACAAAAGGCGTTTTTACGACCCATATTAGCGATGAAGGTACGGTACTTTACGAAGTGCGCGATACGCGCCTATTGTCTTCGTAAGCGCCTGTAGTACTGTTCTGCACGATATATGAAAATAAAAGCTGTCCATTCATAATATGGGCAGCTTTTTTATTAGAGTGTATTCCGAATCCTTTTTTATGTCATTCCCGCCCCAGCCTTCGCTGGGGTAAACTGGCGGGAATCCAGACCACAAGCGACTTTTGGACTCCGGCTGGGGTTGGCATGACAGCTATAGTTCATAGCCACAATTTTTCTTTCTAAAAACTGGTTTTCCCAACGGAAACCAATGAGAGCCAAATTTTTTTCAAAAAATAAAAAAAAATTCTTGACTCTCTCCTTACGTCATGGTGTAGATTTGTATTCGATAGTGAGCGCACACATATCAATAATCAACTCGAATACTCTTGGAACACTATGGAATCACGTTCTGCCACAATACAAATGCCGCAGCGTGGACAACCTACGCAAGCCGCTTCCGAGCCGCGCGACTGGAAAATCTGGAGCATTGGTGAATTTGCGACACTTTCGGGCGTAACGATTCGCGCATTGCGGTTTTACGACCGCAAAGGGCTGTTGCAACCAGCAAAAATCAGTGAAGCGGGCTACAGACTTTACTCCACGAACGAACTGCTTCGGTTGCAGTACATTCTCACGCTCAAAACGTTGGGGTGTTCGCTCGAAACCATCGGTGCAGTTCTTGGGCGCACGGACGACGAACACACGCAAGCCACGTATCCGTGGGCAGAGCTTCTTGCACGACAACGAGCAATGGTCGAATCCGAAATGAATCGGTTACAAACTGTTGCGCGGGCGATTGCTGCTGCCGAAGAGCATTTGCAGCGTGAAGGCGAAATTTCGTACAATTCCATCCACACTATTTTGAAAGTAATAACCATGCAACCCTCGAAAGAATCACAAGACTGGACGATGCAGTTTTTCACAGACGAACAAAAACAATCACTTGCTGAACGAGCGCCCTCTTACATGGACGACCAAGAACAAGGCGCAAAGGTCGCAGCAGATTGGGGCGGACTCATCGCCGAAGTCAATGTTGCTATGGCATCAGGCAGCGACCCCGCTTCGCCAGAAGTTCAAGCGTTGGCGGACCGTTGGATGGGGCTTGTGGGATTATTCACGCAAGGCAACAAGGAAATGCTCGGCAGTTTGAACACGATGTACTCCAATGTTGAAAATCCCGAAAACCCAGCACCACAGGACTTCCAAGCATTTTATGGTGGGATGAAGCCAGCAATGGCGTTCATCCAAAAAGCGATGGCTACAAGGAAGTAAGGCGAAATAACAGTCATCGTTGAAAGAGTTCACCGCCGGATGAAACCTCGTCCGGTGGTTGTTGTGTTTCTGGAATGCCGCGTCGCGTAAGAATCTATGGCGATTTTGGGATAAAGTTTGTAGGTTTGTAGCACACATATTTTCAACAGCTATGAGAACAACACCCCTCAAAGACGCTCTAGTCGGCATGGTTCTTCGTAAGAAAGACCTGCAAAGTGCCATCAATCAAGGTTGGTACAGGATTCCCGTCCGCAGTGCGCCAGAAATCGTGCGAGCGGGTACACTAAAAACATTAGCATTGTACCAAACCAAAGAATTCGATGATGACAAGTATTCCGTGCGGTGGTGGGGAAATGTGAACACAATCGAAACAAAAAAGCGCATTGACTTTTTACCCGATGAACCTGCCCATCCACGCGCAAACTTGGAGTATTACATCATTCGGATGGATGCGATGCAACAGTTTTCCACGCCGATTGTGAGCCGTATCTCGCGCCGCAATCCGTTTATTGTCACCACAAGTGACCGACTGTTTGCAGCGCGGGATTACAACGAAATTTTTTGCGGCTCACCGCTTGAAGAACGCTTGTGGGCGGCGTTGTGCGAGTCTGGTATTCCAGTGTACCGTGAATTTATGGTCTCAAAGAAAAAACAGCATTTTTATCTTGATTTTGCGATGTTTTGCAAAGACGAGAATATTGCGATAGAATGCGATGGTGACACGTATCACAATGCACCGAAACAAGTGCGCTACGACAAAGACCGTGATGTGCAGATTCAAAATCAAGGGTGGAAAGTCTATCGTTTTCCGACGGATAAAATTATGAACCATCTCGCCGAAACGATTCAGCAGGTCAAGGAAG
>JANYIG010000288.1 GCA_025358765.1 Candidatus Kapaibacterium sp. | reverse complement strand
TACTTAATTTTTAGGTTCAAAAAAAATCTTAACGAATACCGATAAGTATCCGATTTGCAAAGACTTCATGCTTTTCATAGTCTTTGCAAGCAACCTGTAAAATTTAAACAAACAATGTAGTAGTTACTACGGTTGAGTTTTTAGGAATACAATTTTTTTTACAGGATTCACATCCTCACAGAGCTCTAATAGCTCTTCTATACTTGTGTTCAGGATAGGGTGAATCATTGTCGGAACGATTTCCGCCGAGGGAACAAGCACAAAACGGCGATTGTGCATCTGCGGATGTGGAATTGCCAGCACTTCAGTTGTGAGTGTTTCCAAGCCGTAGAGAATGATGTCAATATCTATTTCCCGCTCGTGCCAGCGTGGACGTGGTTTGCGACCAATTTTTTGCTCAATAGTTTTGCAGACTTTAAATAATATTTCCGGCTCATATTTCGTCCATCCGCTCACAGCAATATTGATAAATGAAGGTTGTTGAATGAAACCTACGGGCGCTGTTTCGTAGAAGGATGAAACACGAACCTCCTGCAAAGTATCTTGAGTCAAGAGTTCAACAGCGCGAGAAATTGCCCGCATCTTGTCACCGAGATTTGAGCCTAACGAGAGAAGCACAGAAGTCATGGGTCGTTGGTTATCTGCACCACACTTGCTTTATCAAGTGACAAATGAGAAATGGAAAAAACGAATTCCTCACTATCGCATGAGTACTGCTGACATCTCGCCGTGAATACGTCCGTTAGAGGCGAGCATCGTACCGCGCATAAGGTCATGCGGAGCGCCGTCGTATTGCGTCATGGTTCCGCCTGCTTCGGCGAGTAAGAGTTTGCCTGCCGCGACATCCCATGGGTTCAAGCTCACTTCCCAGTAGCCATCAAAGCGCCCAGCTGCTAAATATGCCAAATCAATTGCTGCCGAGCCAAGTCGCCGCACGGGAATCCCCATGCTCACAAAGCGGGTGAAATGGTCAAGGCATCCGCCCGGGTTGGTATCTGCGTTGTAGGGGAAACCTGTGACGAGAATTGCATCGTCGAGTTTGTCTGTGTGCGATACTGTTAAACGATGCCCATTTAAAAACGCCCCGCCCCCGCGTTCGCCTGTGAAAAGCTCATCCGTCATCGGTGCGTAGATAGCTCCGCAGACTATTTCACCGATACCTTCGGCATTGATGTATTCCGCGCCAATGCTGACGCAGAAAATTGGAATCGCATGAGCAAAATTCACCGTACCATCAAGCGGATCAACAATCCAGCGCACGGTGTTTGGCGTGGTATGCACAGCGCCACCACTCTCTTCACCAAGCATCACATGGTCGGGAAATGCCGCCCGAATACGCCCAAAGATGAGTTTTTCTGCCGCGTGGTCGTATTCGGTCACGAGGTTATGCCGCCCTTCCTTATTCGCAATCTTGAAAGATGTCCCAAAGCCCTTTTTAAGCAAAGCACCCGTCTCCAACGCTACATCTGTAGCGGTTTTCAGAAGTGTTGTCGTGTCAATTGTCGTATTCATATTCTTTATCCAAAATTTCCTTATGTTGTCTGCTTGCTTTCAACTTCTTCCTCAACTTCTTTCACTGAACTCAAGCTAAAGCCGCGCGATTGCTCATAAAACAAGAAGCCCGCACCAACACTCATTTGCAGCAAAAATCCTGCTCCGTGTGCCACAAACGCGAATGCCAGCGCTGGTTCTGGAGGAACACCGTAAAATTTTACAAGGGTGATTTGTGCGAACGAGTGATACACACCAAATGCCCCTGGCGTTGGGGCAATGAGAAACGCTATGGTTGTAATGGTGAGTAACACGTTTGCGTCAAGGAATGTGAGACCATACTGAGTATCGAAGCCAAAAGCAAAAAACGTGAGATAGAGCGGCAGGCTGTACAAAATCCATATCGGTACGGTTTCCGCAATCACTCGCCAATACAAGCCCGGAGACTTAAAAATACTAAAGCCTTCAATAAACGCTTCCATGTAATGATGCAGTTTCGCGTAGAGCGGCTCCGAAAACGGCTTCACAACAAGACGTAGTATTCGTTCGCCGATATTCGTGGTCATCAACAGCACAATAAAAACAATCAGCGCCACGAGCGGCACGACAAGAGCGTTAAAGAGTTTTCCATTGATTTCCGGAAAGGCAGACAGCATCTTGTTCTGGAAATGGTAAAACGTTGCCAATATGAAAATACACAAACTCAAAATATCCAGAACTCGCTCCACAAGAATAGTTGCGATTGCCGTCGAAAAGCGAATATGCTCGCGCCGACTGAGCAAATACGGGCGAGCAACCTCGCCACTACGAGGAACAACGTTGTTCAGCATGTACCCAACCATCACGCCAGAAAATGAGTTCCAGAGCGATAACCCGGGTTGAACTGGCTTGATAAGCGTCACCCAGCGCAAAGCACGGAAATAATGTGAAAGCGTCATCACGGGTAGCGTTGCCAGCACCCACCAATAATTTGCTTGTTTGAGTGCGTCGGCAAGTTTTGCAAAGTCCACACCGCGTGTGGTGTACCAAAGAGCTGCAACGAGAATTGCTATGCTGAGTACGGTGCGAAGGATTTTTTTGAGATTATGGTTCATTCGTATTTGGTCATTCGTCAATAATCCAGTGACATTAATCCTTTGGGCAATTACTTGCTTGCGCGGTTAAGCGGTTTGTTCTGCATGTAATCTACTGCCACATTTGCGAGAGACTTCACGCCCAGAACTAATGCCGACTCGTCAATGTAGAATAGTGGCGAGTGATTTGCTGCAACCGTCGTCATGTCTGTGCCTTTGGGTGTGATACCAAGAAAATAGAACATGCCGGGAATCTGCTTTTGGTAAAACGAAAAATCCTCTGCACCCGTTGCTTTTTGACCAATGGATACGTTTTCCTCGCCTGCAATCCGCTTGAGCGTTGGGGTCATTACTTCGGTAAGTCTTTCGTGGTTGACCGTGACGGGATATTGCTTGCGAATTGTCACATTCGCTGTCGCGCCAGCGCTTTGAGCAATGAGTTCGCCCGTACGTTTGATGCGCTCGTGAATCTGTATTTGCATTCCGTCATCGAACGTGCGAATCGTACCCGTCATCTCAACACTGTCAGGGATGATATTGTTCCGCACTCCGCCATGAACCGTACCAACGGTTATAATAGAAGGCTCTTTCGTCACATCTACTTGACGGCTTTCAATCGTCTGAAGCCCCAATACAACTTGCGAAGAAACAACAATTGGATCAACGCCGCCCCAAGGTTTTGCGCCGTGTGTTTGTTTGCCTTTGATAAGGATTTTCAGGAAATCTACGCCTGCCATCGTTGGACCGGGGCGACAGCTAATTTTGCCTGCTTCTAACCCCGAAATTACGTGTAACCCAAAAATGGCTTCCGGCTTGGGGCTCTCGAACGCTCCTTCTTTCAGCATGAGTTCTGCACCACCCTCTTCGCCTTCGGGAGCGCCCTCCTCGGCAGGTTGGAAGATAAATTTGATGGTTCCAGGTAATTGGTCTTTTATTCCCGCAAATAGTTCTGCTACCCCCATGAGCATCGCCACGTGTGCATCGTGACCGCAAGCGTGCATAACGCCTACGTCTTGACCGTTATACGTGCTTCTCGCTTTTGATGCAAACGCTATATTTACTTGCTCACTAACGGGAAGAGCGTCCATGTCTGCACGCAAGGCTACGACAGGTCCGGGTTTGCCACCCTTGAGAACGCCCACAACGCCGGTTTTTGCAACGCCTGTTTTGACCTCAATGCCAAGTTTTTGCAGGTGTTCCGCGATGATTTTGCTCGTGCGAAATTCACGGTTGCTGAGTTCCGGATTTTGGTGAAAATCCCGTCGCCACGCGATGATCTTGCTTTCAAGTTTCGCTGCGTTTTGGTCAATCAGTGTCGCAAGTTTATTTTGCGCGGTAATATCGCTTACGGTCAGCACAACTACCAAGCAAGCAAGAAGAAATCGTGTATTCATGTCTTTTTAGGATAGATGGAACGTTGAAGACCTTGAAGGTGCGGGACGAATCTCAGAATCTGTAAATCGTTTACGCGCACGAACGTGATTTTAGCCAGCAAATTTACGCAAAAGAAACGAGAAGCGAAGAAAATAAGCATTAGCAGATTTTGCGGATGATTTCTTCGATAGGAACTTCTTCAATAGTAAGGTCGGCAACGTCGAAGGAATTGAGGATGGATGAGGCTGCGGAGGCAACGTTCTGACGGGGAACACGCATTAAAACTCGCTCTGGCGAATATTCGGAAATCATTGAGGTTGCGGACCCATTTTTGTGCGACAATATCTAAGCCGATGGTATCTAAGCCGATGGTAGGTTCGTCAAGGAACAACACACGCGGCGCATGAAGTAATGAGCCAATAAGCGCGCATTTCATTCGTTCGCTCTCGCCACAAATTGACACAAAATTGATGGAGTTTTTTGCCTATTTCTCTATGACGTGTGCGAGTTATTCCGTCATGGGAGTATTTGGTTATGGTAAGGGTCTTACCGTTTTAAGCGGGCAAGATCGCGCTCCATCAGCTTTCGCATAGGCTTCTCATTTTCATAATCCTTAAATGCCAACGCCTGCTCAAGATTTTGTTGCGCTTCGGTCTTTTTACCTACTTTTTCTTGTGTTAGACCAAGACGGTAATAGGCTGCGGGTGGAATCCATGTTTCTTTTTGTGGCTTCGTGGCGAGCGCCTGTTGATAGCGGCTTTCCGCCTGTGCGTAGTCGCCTTTTTCGTGGGCAGCACGGGCACTGCGATAGAGCAGTTCAGCGCGTTGGTCATCCGTAATGCCAGATTTCTTCAAGGTTTCATCGACGACTACAAGTTGTTTGGTATATTCGCCAATATTAAAAAGATGTTGTGATTTGACAAGTCCGATTTCAATCTCCGAAAGTGCTTTTATTGCATGCTCTTGAGCAAATTTATTGTCTTTGGCTTTTTGATAATACGGTACAGCAGCCGTGCGATTTCCCTGAAGCTCGTAGCAAAGCGCTATACCATTGTTAATGCTCGTCCAATCCGAGCGTTTGGCAAGCGCCTTTTGAAAACAACTTATTGCCTCATTATAATTTTCTTTGTACATGCTGATATTACCCAAATCAACTAAACTTGCTGCGACAAACAGCTGTGCGTTACCCGCTGCTCCCAATACTGTCTCGTCGGAGGCTTGTTTGAACTGACTCGCTGCTTCATTGCCTCGCCGCATATCGTTCAGAAGTAATCTGCCGTAGAGATAGCGCATCATCGTGTTTTGCGGGTATTGTGCAAGGAAGTTTTTGAAATGTTTTTCGCTACGTTCCGGCAGGTTTTCGCTGCGATAAAATTCAGAAAGCCAGAACTGTGCTTCTGGTCTTGAATATATACCGTTTGCAGCTGCATACTCAAGCTGCCGTAAACCTACATTTTTATCGCCCGACAAGCCAGCAAGCCTAATGGCAGGTTTGAACATCGGAGGTGCTTGCGAAATCAAGTAGTTGAACAAACCAAAACCCATTTGTGCATCAGCATTCTGCGGGTCGAGTTTAACGGCATCTTCAAGATAATCAATTCCTTTTTTGCCTTGCCACACCGCTTTCATCATTTCATTGTGGTTCACCATCGTCATTCCGCGATAGCCATACATTCCGCCAATGTAAAACAGCGCTTTCCCATCATTTTTATTGGCAGCAAGAAGCTGGTCGCAGACTTGAATTGTCTTTTGCGAATAACTCATAAACTTTTGGAAATCATCTTCGGTCGGAGAGTTTGCGTTTTGCGCTAAACGATGACGATAGTAATAAACCATTGTTCTAAAGAAATGCCCCCGTGGGTCGTTTGGAGCCATTGTAATAACTTCGTTCGACTTCTGTTCTGCTTCATTGAAGCGCAGATTATAGAGCGCATCCATAGCGGCGATTGTTGTGGTATGAACTTTTGCCCAATCAATCTGTTGCATTTGGGCAGGCGAGTGAACGGACAGAGTAGAGAGCATAAACGCACAAATGCCTAAGAATTTTACCGTAAGGGCAATAAAGGGGCGATGTTGCATGGCTGCGTTGTAGGTTTGTTGAGGAAAAATTATGTTCCCAGATACGAAGGAACGTCGGTGCTTGTTTCAGGAAAAATAACGCCTCTAAATTTCAGTTAAATGAAACAAACCTAAAAAAATAAAAGCCCGCCAAAGTAAATTTGACGGGCTTTGTAGGCATGTATTAGGTTATTAGGCTTTTTTATTCTGCTACTCTGAGCTTTTGTCCAAGAGCGAGTTTATTTTCGCTCAAACCTTTGTTGAGTTTCGCCATAGTGCTAACGCTCAAACCATATTTCTTTGCAATCGAGAAGAGTGTATCACCTGGTTTTACAACGTAGGATTTGCCGGAAACGTCCTCCGACGCAGCCGCACTACCTTTTGCGGTGTTCTGCCCAAAGATTTTTAATTCCGTGCCGGCAGCCAAACGCTCGCCTTTTGCTGATGGATTCCACTTCGCAATGTCGCGTGCGTTCACGCCATACCGACTTGCAATATCGGAAACGCTCTCACCTTTTTTTACAGTGTAAGTCGAGTATCTACCGTTGTTTGGCGCTGTCGTTGCGACGCTTTGTTTGTGCGGTTCTTCGGTACGCGTATCGCGGCTGTCGTTTCGTGCTTGGGTGCTATTGGCAGCAACGGCGATTTTTAAGGTCTGTCCGACAAAGATTTTATCCCGTTTTTTCATGCTGGATGAAGTACGGATGTCGTTCATGGAAACCTCATAATCATCCGCAATTTTTGCCAATGTTTCACCTTTTTTTACCACGTGAGCAATAATGACCGTCTTTACAGGCTTGATTGCATTTGCATCAACGCCTTCGTCATCGCGCCGATTCTTGTCCACATAAATAGTCAACTGTTCACCAAGCGCCACCTTGTCAGAGTTGTAGGGTATATTGTTCCAGTTCCGCAAGTCGGCAAGCCGCACTCCGTAACGGGTTGCAATATTATAAAGCGTTTCTCCGCTACGAATTTCATGTGTTACTTTTTTGCTGTTTGCTGGGACAGGTGAAGTGTGCGTGATGTCCTTATCGCGCTCTTTCGGCTCTTTACTGCCGGATGCTCCAGACGATGACGCATGAGCTACTTCATCTTCTTCGCTTACACCCTCAGTGTATTTGCCATCGGTCGGAATACGGAGAATCGTTCCCGCGGGGAGTCGTTTTTTCTTGCCTGATAGTTCATTTGCGGCAGCAATAACGTTTGCGGAAACGTTGTATTTTTTTGCAATGGAATATAGTGTTTCACTGCCGGTCACTTCATGCAACGCCCATGAATGCTTGTCTTCAACATCTAATTTTTCATAATTTGCGGCGAAAATCTCTTTCTTGCCTTTGGGAATTTTGAGTTCGTAGTGGTTGGAGCTTGGAGGCGTTGAAGAACGAAGAATCTCAGGGTTTAAAAACTCCAATTCATCCGCCGAAATACCAGTGCAGCCCGCCAGTGCCCTGAAATCCGCTGATTCATTTATTTCTACGGTGTCATAATCGTATGCCTCTTCAAGCGGAATGTTGATAAAGCCGTATGCTTCAGGGTTCATTGCTACTTTTGCAGCTGCGATGTAAAGCGGTACGTAGTTGCGAGTTTCGCGGGGAAGTTTTCCGCGAATTTCCCAATAGTCGGGATTGGAAACCCCCGAGCGGGCAATTGCTCGGCGCGTACCACCCACGCCGCAATTATACGCAGCCATTGCCAAGTGCCAGTCTCCAAATTCGTTGTAAAGGTCTTTTAAATGCCGCATTGCCGCCCGCGTTGCTTTTTCAGGGTCACGGCGCTCGTCCGTCCAATAGCCAGCTTCCAAACCGTACAAATTCCCTGTTGATTTCATAAACTGCCACAAACCGACTGCCTTTGCAGGCGATTGAGCAAAAGGACTCAAGCCACTCTCAATCATTGAAAGATAGATGATTTCTTCTGGTGCGCCTTCTTCTTTTGCGATTTTCCGCATCATCGGGAACCACCGACCCGCTCGTTGAAGCCATTTCTGGAAGTAACGGCGACCACGATCATTTGTGAAAAATTCAATCGTTTTTTGCACAAATTCGTTGTCCGTCATCGGAATTTGAAGCGGAACACCCTTCATGCCAATGATTTTTGTTAGTGCCGAGCTGGATTCTGGTAGTTTCAACTGGGTGAGTGTTGAACGGGGTTCTTTGTCTTTGGCAAATGATAATTCATTATAGACAGTTGCATCTTTGTCCACTTCTTGGAAAAACTTATCACGCAGCACGAAAATCGGCGAGTTCTCATTCAGATTATCAATGCTCTGAATGTGGTTCTCGTAATCATCAATGATGGACTGCATTAGGTCGGTAAAATCGGGATTTTCTTCGATTTTCGGTAAGTTGGAAATTTTGTTGAGTGTTTCAATAGCTTGCTCAAACGCACGGGCAGCTTTCGCGGTGTCGGAGCGGTTTATGTATGACAATGCTCGAAGGTAGTGCTGACGCGCAGATTCGAGTGTTGTCATAATAAAACGGTCGCTGGAGCCTGCAAAGGGCATTGTAGGAATTGTATCGTCCAATTCAGCAAAATCATCTTGGATACGGGGAAGCGTTAGAGGTTTAGCAGCAGCAGCAAGGGCAAGGGATTTAGAAACAGCAACAGACGTGGGTGTTGCCGCGTTCGTTCGACCACCTGTCGCGCATCCGTGCGACTCTAAGGAGAGTGCGAGGATGAGCGTTGTCAGGATAACGAAGGTAAACAGTTGTTTCATACCAGTCTTCGTTAAAAGGTTGTGAAATATACGAATTACGTAGAAAAGAACTCTCCAAAAAGGCTCGAAATATAAGACTTCCTTGCTAACTGTCCAAACGCATTTTGCTTTATGAATTTTTTGTCATTCAATCGTCATAAGATATTACATTGCAAAGTGTTAGAGTTTATCATGGATGCTGGTTTTTTTGAGGACTTTGGACGTTGATGTTTTTTCTTGTTAGGACGCTATAGAGTTCCGTATTTTCGTTGTCTTGTTCTGAATTTGTCATTTAATGCTACTTATGAAACAAACGTTAGTCACATCAGCGCTTCCGTACTCAAACGGTTATCTCCATCTTGGTCACACAGCGGGTTCCTTCTTACCGGCTGACCTCTATACTCGTTTTCTGCGGCTTGCAGGCGATAAGGTGCTCTATGTCTGCGGGTCGGACGAGTATGGGGTCGCAATTTCTATTGCCGCCGAAAAAGAACACGTTACACCACAACAACTTACCGACAAATACCATGCCGCAAACTTTGAAGCTCTCCAAAAGTTTGCCATGAGTTTTGATATTTATTCACGCACTTCGCTTCCCGTACATATCGAAACCACACAGGAGTTTTTTACAGACTTGCTGGAAAAAGGGTATATGGCGGAAAAGGAAGAAGCACAGTTTTATGACGAAGAAGCACAAATGTTCTTGCCCGACCGCTATGTGGAAGGAATTTGCCCCAACTGTGGTTATGACAAGGCGCGTGGCGACCAATGCGATAATTGCGGTGCGTATTACAATCAGCTCGACCTCAAAAGCCCGCGCAGCCTTGTCACGGGCAAGACACCTATTGTACGGAATACTACGCATTGGTACTTCAAGTTGGGTGATTTTCAGCAAATGCTTGAAGATTATATCGCAAGTAAAGAAGCCACGTGGAAAGACAATGTTGTGCAGCAAACACGCTCATGGCTCAATCAAGGGCTTGGAGATCGTGCTATTACTCGTGACCTAACCTGGGGCGTACCCGTGCCGCTCGAACGTGCGAAGGGAAAGGTTATCTACGTTTGGTTTGATGCGGTGTTGGGCTATATTTCTGCCACAAAAGAATGGGCAAAGGCGCAAGGTACGCCGGAGGCTTGGAAAGACTGGTGGCAGATCTCTCCAGAGGGTGTTTTGAATGCCGCTGTGGGCATCTCGCAGGAAGAAGCAGGCAAAGAGTATGTAGCATTTTTGGGTAAAGATAATATCGTTTTTCATGCGATTATGTTTCCGTCAATGCTCTACGCTAAAGGAAATTACGTGCTTCCGACGAATATCCCCGCAAACGAGTTTTTGAATCTTGAAGGCGAAAAATTCTCGAAATCTCGCAACTGGGCGATTGACTTGAAGGATTATTTTGCTGAGTTCCCGGAGCCGCAGCACGTGGACGCTTTGCGTTACGCATTGGCAATGAATATGCCCGAAACAAAGGATGCAGACTTCACGTGGCGCGATTTTCAAGCCCGTGTGAACAACGAACTCGGCGCTATTTTAGGCAACTTTGTGAATCGTGCTGCCCAATTCATCCACAAAAATTTCGAGGGTAAAGTCCCCACATTACCGCAACGCCTAAAAAAGTTACCGGAAGCATGGAAGCTACTTGTGGAGGATATGTCTGTTCAGACGTTCAACATGCCAGACAAAGCTGTCGAGGCACTACATGCCAAATATCTGCATTATTTCACAGAGGAGGACGTGCGTGTGATTGCATCAATAGTGTTGAGTTTGAAGAAGGTTGAGGCGAATTACCGCACATTCCGCTTCCGCGATGCCGTTTCGGAAACCATGAATATTGCCCGTGCTGCGAACAAATATTTTAATGACAGCGCTCCCTGGAAATCCATCAAAGAAGCATCGGACGAGTGTGCAAAGGCGCTGTATGTCTCTTCGCAGCTTATTCGGACGCTTGGCTTTGCGTTTTCGCCGGTGCTGCCGAAAACAGCAGAGGCGATATTGGAGCTTCTGAATATTCCGAATGTACATGAGAAAGTAATATTTGTAAACGCTTGGAAAACACTCGCATTGCCGCATCTTGCCGAAGGCTCCGTCTTACGCGAACCGAAGATTTTATTCTCGAAAATTGAGGATGATGTGATTGCTCGCCAAGTTGCGAAATTAGGTTCTTCGGCTGCAAGTGATACTGCTCAAATTTCAAATTCCTCCTCGCAAGAATCAAGCCCTATGTCTGAGACACCAAGCCTGAAGCAATCGAGTGATGAAACCCCAGGTTCCTTGATTTCAATTGATGACTTTAAACACGTGCAACTTCGCACGGGCAAGATTCTTGCTGCCGAGCGTATTCCGAAATCCGATAAACTTTTAAAACTTCAGGTGGACATTGGTACGGAGCAGCGTCAAATCCTTGCTGGCATTGGCAAATACTACACGCCAGAGGAAATGGTTGGTAAAGTGGTCACAGTGGTGGTGAATCTGAAGCCTGCAAAACTTATGGGGCATGAATCACAGGGAATGCTCCTTGCTGCAACTATGCCCGATGGCTCACTGTCGCTCGTTACTCCCGAAAAAGATGGCATCGAAGCTGGTGCGGAAGTGCGGTAATCAAACGACCACGTACGTTATGGCAATGAACGAAGAAAAATACATACTCCTCATAGACTGTCCCGATGAAAAAGGGCTTGTACACAAGATTACAGGCGTTCTATACCGCAATGACTTCAACGTATTGGGTAATCAAGAATTCGTGGATGCCAATAACGGGCAGTTTTTTATGCGAACAGAATTTACGGGGCAACCTAATCGTTCATTGCTACAACAAGAACTCCTCGAAATTTTGCCTGAAGGAGCAACTGTGCGCCTTTCGGACACGTACAAACGCAATTTGCTCGTAATGGCTACGAAGGAGCATCATTGTCTTGCCGATCTAATAACGCGTAGTGTCTTTGGCGAACTCAATGCCCGCATCGTTGCTGTGGTTGCGAACCACGATGTTTTGCGTCCGCTTGTGGAAAAATTTGATATTCCCTTTCATGTTGTAAGCCACGAAGGTTTGAATCGTGAAGACCATGAAAAAGCACTTTTAAAGGTTCTCGGCGGCTACACACCAGATTTTATAGTGCTTGCACGATATATGCGCGTGTTGTCGTCGGATTTGACCGCTCGTTATGCCAACCGTCTTATTAATATTCATCATTCGTTACTTCCGGCTTTCATCGGTGCAAGCCCGTATCGTCAAGCATTTGAACGGGGCGTGAAATTTATCGGTGCGACGTCTCATTTTGTGACGGACACGCTCGACGAAGGACCTATTATAGCACAGGGTGTCATCCCCGTTAGCCATGCCGATACGCCCGCTTCGATGGCGCAAGCAGGACGCGATGTTGAAAAAGTCGTCCTCGCTAAAGCGCTTAAACTCGTTCTTGAAGACCGAGTTTTCCTCAACGGCAACAAAACTATTGTGTTCGAGTAATCCTAAAGAATCACGTAATCCACATTTGGTACGACTTTTGCGTGGAAATGTGGAAAACCCTGTGGATAAATTACCTCATTTCGTTGAAAATCCTGTGTATAAGAACTGGAAAACGAAATGAACGGCTAATCAGCATTTTTTTCGTATTATTGCTGTGCAACGTTGTTCCCGCTTTTGGAGTATCAATTCTTAATTTCTTAACATTCAACCACTGTGGCATCCAATTTCGTGAAAGATAACGAATACGCCGGCGACGTGTTCTACTCGAAAGTCGTCAAAGGCGGCTCTCCTGCTCGTGCTGCACAGGTTATCCAGCTTGCGGGTATGGGTGACAAGGTTCCACCGCATTCCCATGATGCGGAAATGGCAGTGTTGGGTGCTATCATGCTTGACCGCACAGCGCTCAGCAAAGTAATTGAAATTTTAGAAGCCGATGCGTTCTATAAAGAAGCTCATCGTAAGGTCTATGAAACTATGCTTGCGATGTTCGAGCGGAGCATTACGATTGATATTATCTCGTTGAGCGAAGAACTGATGCGCTTCGACATGCTAAAAGTCATCGGCGGCAGTTATTACCTTTCGGAAATCAATGCTCGTACGCCCTCGGCTGCAAATGTAGAGCAGTATGCCCGCATCGTGCAGGAACACCACTTGAAGCGAATGCTTATTCAATCAGCATCTCTCATTTTGGAACGTTCCTATGACAGCACGACAGATGCGCTGGAAGAGATTGATACCGCAGAAAGTATGATTTTCGAGATTGCCGAAAAACGCCTCCGCAAGAGTTATGTGGGAATGGACAGGCTTGCTAAAGAAACCTTTCAGATGCTGGCGCAGATGGCAAGCGGCAATAAAAATAGTTTCATTGGTGTACCCACTGGCTATTTGAAGCTCGACGAAATGCTCGGCGGGTTGCGGAAATCGGATTTGGTCATTATTGCTGCCAGACCGTCAATGGGGAAAACTGCTTTGGCGTTGAGCATTGCCCGCAATGCGGCGGTAGAAAGTGGTGTCCCTGTAGCTTTTTTCTCAATTGAAATGACTGCTGTACAACTAACGGTGCGACTTCTGAGTGCCGAAGCTCGCGTAAATGCCCAGCATATCTTTCAAGGACGTATAGCGGATGACGAATTTCCGCAGTTGGCACAGAAAATGGACAAACTGGCTAAAGCGCCGATTTTTATTGATGACAGTGCGTCGCTTTCTATTATGGAACTCCGTGCAAAATGTCGCCGCCTAAAAGCAGAACGCAATATCGGGCTTATTATGGTGGATTATCTCCAGCTTATGCACGGCGCGAAGGCTGAAAGCCGTGAGCGAGAGATTTCCCAGATTTCCCGTTCGCTCAAGCAACTTGCCAAAGAAATTGACGTGCCTGTGGTGGCACTTTCGCAGCTGAATCGTTCCGTGGAATCCCGTTCAGACAAACGCCCGATGCTGTCTGATCTACGCGAATCCGGCTCTATTGAGCAGGATGCAGATGTGGTCATGTTTATTACCCGCCCAGAACACTATGAAATCACAACATACGATGATGGCTCTCCTACCGAAAACACCGCCGAACTCATTATTGGCAAGCAGCGTAACGGTCCCATCGGCACGGTACGCGTGAGTTACATCAAAAATTACGCCCGATTTGAAAATCTTGCCTTCGGTATGGAAGCACCGCCAGACTATGCAGGTAGTATCTCAAATTTCGACGGCACTGCCGGATACGGTAGAGATTCTGCGCCGTTTTAAATTTCTCGTCAAAATCCCAACCCGTAGAAAAAATAACTTCAAGAAGTGAGGAGGAGTCCTACATGATATGTGGCAAGCGCTGCACCGTAGGCGAGCAATAGCGTGTAGGCAAACGCAAAGGCAGGATATTTCCATGAACCAGTTTCACGCTTTATGATTGCAATCGTGGACATACATTGCAGTGCATACACATAAAACGCAATAATGGAAAGGGCTGCGGGAAGCGTTATTGAACGTTGAAGCACAACGCGAAGGCTCTCATTGTTTTCTGACACATCCACGCTATACATTTGCCCCATCACCGACACAAACGTTTCACGGGCTGCAAAGCTGCTCAGAACGCCAATTGTCACTTTCCAGTCGAAGCCAAGAGGCGCAAAAACAGGCTGAATCGTTGTGCCAATCATACCAAGTGCGGAGTGTTCAAGCTGAAGACGTTCAATATCGGCTGTTGAAGCATTTTGAGGGGCTTCAAATCGCGGAAATTCTGCCATCGCCCAAAGGATAATCGAAAGGAAGAGAATCGTCGTTCCTGCGGAAGTCAGAAACGCCTTCGTACGATTGAATGCGGTCAGGAACACGTTTTGCGCTGCCGGAAAGCGGTATGGCGGCAGCTCCATCAGAAAGGGTAGTTTCGAGCCTTTGAACAGTGTACTTTTGAAGATTTTCCCGATAACAAGTCCTGACAGCGCCGCGATTATATATAAACCCATCAGTACGAATCCTTGTAGGCTCAAAAAGCCCCATACAAGCGAGTTTGGCACAAAGGCGGTGATAAGTAATATATAGACGGGTAAACGCGCCGAGCAGGTCATTAACGGCGCAATGAGAATCGTCGTCAGACGGTCTTTTTCGGAGGGAATAATGCGTGCCGACATAATGCCCGGAATGGCACACGCAAACGACCCCAATAGCGGTACGAATGAGCGCCCCTGCAAGCCAAATACACCCATGATTCTATCTACCAAAAATGCTGCCCGCGAGAGATAGCCAAAATCCTCGAGCAAGGAGATAAAGAGCGTAAGAATAATAATCTGCGGCAAAAAGACCACCACCGCACCAACACCCGCAATCATGCCTTTACTGAGGAAACTTTGCACAATGCCCGCCGGAACAATACCCTCCACATACCCACGAAGTCCTGTGAACCCTGCTTCAATACCGTCCATGAGCGGGGTTGCCCACGTGAAGATTGATTGAAAGAATATAAGCATCACGAGCAAGAATACGAGCGGTCCAACGACAGGGTGCAGCAGCACAGCATCAAAGCGGCGCGTGAAGGAATCCATTTCGGGCAGACGTGCTACCTCACGCGCCACTTCTCGCGCCCAGAGGTGTTGGTCTTCGATTGTGGATTTTCCGGTGAATACCTGATTATCTGCCAAAAGTGGCGGCTGAAAATCGCCGCATTCTAAATATTCACGGATTTCGTCTAAGCCAATACCTCTGTGTCCAACTACGCCAATCACTGGAACGCCAAGCTGTCGCTCAAGTTCAATGTCGTCTAATACGCCACCACTCCCCTTGATTGCATCAATCATTGTCACGACTACAATCGTCGGTACGGCGAGTTTTGCATACTGTGCATAGAGGAATAGACTTTTTTCGATGTTTGTACCTTCCACGACGAATATCGCTGCATTAGGCTGCGTGATATTCGCGTGTGTACCTTTGAGTACGGAAATAGTTAATTCTTCATCGGGGGTTTTAGGCGTGGCGCTATAGATGCCAGGCAAATCAATGAGGGTTACTGAAGTTTCACCGCTAAGTTTTACGGTTCCAGTTTTGGGTTCGACGGTAACGCCGGGGAAATTGGCAATTTTTTGACGAAGTCCAGTAAGGGCGTTAAATATTGTGGACTTGCCGCAGTTTGGGCTTCCTACAAGAGCAATAAGAGATGGGTTCTGGGGCAACTCGTCGGACATACATTTTATGTGTGATTTTGGCGGGTGGGCGCAATTGAAAGACGCAAAAAAATCACATCATACGTTTTACTTGAATATTCGTGAGTTCATCAGGGCGGAGAACAATTTGCGAGTGACCATATTGTACTTCAATCGGTCCGTTCCACGGTGCTTTGCGGAGGAGTTTGATAATAGTTCCTTCAATCAATCCAAATTCGCGCAAACGCTCGGTAAATGCGTTGTGAATGGTGTAACCAACGATGGTCGCAGAGCTTCCGACAGGTATTTCGTTCATGGTAGTACGAGAATGTTGGTACAATGTAAATGTATTGAAAGACTATACAAACTTAAACTAAATCTAAATAACGAGCAAGAATTTTCTCGACCCAATCAGGATAAAAATATTCCCACATTTTGAAGGTTTATTGACAATTTGCTGCAATTTCAATTTTGAAGTTTGTTTTCCTCGTCGTAAGTTCTAATATTTGTAACTTGTTATGTAATTTTGTGAAACTCGCACTTTAACTGTCCTTTTACTTTGTGAAAGATTCTAGTATCAAACGGCTCTATTATTCCATCAGCGAGGTAAGTCGCCTTGCTGATGAAGAACAGTACGTCCTGCGTTACTGGGAGACGGAATTTGAGCAGCTACGCCCACAGAAAAACCGTGCGGGGAACCGTATATACACGGATAAAGATATTCATGTCATCAAGACCATCAAAAAACTCCTTCGCGAGAAGCGTTACACGATTGAGGGTGCGAAGGAAATGATGAAAACCTATCATCCTGAGATAGAGGATGCTCCAGACACAGAGCCGTTGTCGGAATCAGAGCAGTCGGCAACTATGGAAGTGAGTTCCGAAGAAATTGTTGAGCTAATTCCAGCGATAGAACCAGAACCAATACTACCCGCGAACGTGCAAACAACAACTATTCACGCGGCTATAGAGACGTTATCCAATCACGCTTCCACGAATAGCTCACTCACAAAGGATGATTTGCGGGAACTTCAAGACGTTCTTCGGCTGTTACACTCGCTGCTCTCGTAAAATGCTTTTACTTTTGACGCTGAACACACTCAAATCGCTTATTTTGCATGTTTATTATTGACAATATTCTTGGCGACGAATCCATCACTTCCACGCACTTTCTCTGCGACCTAAATAAATGCAAAGGAGCATGCTGCACTGTTAAGGGCGGGCAGGGTGCACCAGTGCTTGATTCTGAGGTAGATGAGGTAAATAATTCCATCAAAGCTGCATCCGTGTACTTGTCTGACCGTAGCAAAGCCATTATCCATGAACACGGCGCTGTGGAAGGCACGGAAGGCGATTTTACGACACGCTGCATTGACGACCACGATTGTGTGTTTGTGTATTACGAAAAAGGCAGCGATATTGCAAAATGTGCGATTGAAAAGGCGTATTTTGAAGGTGCATTGTCTTTCCGCAAGCCGATTTCGTGCCATTTATTTCCCGTTCGCGTGGCAGATTTTAATGGTCCGTATCTGTATTACGATGAATTTCCTGAGTGCAAACCTGCGCTTGACAATGGTAAAAAGCAGAACGTGAAAATCCATCAAAGTGTGAAAGAGGCGCTCATCCGTGCATATAGCGAAGAATGGTACGAGCGATTGGACAAGTTTAGCACATTAGAAAACCCGTAATTCAGTATCCCAAATTTTATGCACGACCTCTCACAAGACTTCACGAAATTTTCAAATGAATACGTATAAAGCAGCTGGCGTTGACATAGAAGCAGGGGAAAAACTTATTGACCGCATCAAACCGCTTGTCCGTTCGACCTTCACGCCGAGCGTGATGACGGACATCGGGCTTTTTGGCGCGTTCTTTGATGCAAAGTTTCCCGACTATGAGCACCCCGTCCTTGTCTCAAGTGTAGATGGCGTTGGGACGAAACTCAAAATCGCATTTGCAACGGGTATTCATACAACCGTCGGACAGGATTTGGTCAACCACTGCGTGAACGATATTCTCGTCTGCGGCGCTTCGCCTCTGTATTTTATGGATTACTTTGCAACGGGTAAATTATCTACAGATGTTGCAGAGCAAGTGATTACAGGTTTTGCAACGGCGTGCCGTGAAAATGGTTGTGCGCTCATTGGCGGCGAAACTGCGGAAATGCCTTCAATGTACGCCGAAGGTGAATACGACGTTGCTGGAACCATTGTCGGCGTAGTAGAAAAAAGCAAAATATTGAATGGCGAGCGTATTCAAGCAGGTGATGTGCTTATCGGGTTGCCATCGTCGGGTTTGCATACGAATGGTTATTCCCTTGCGCGGAGCGTATTGCTGCCAAATTTTTCGCTCGACAAACACATTGACGTACTCGGCGAGACACTTGGCGAGGCAATGCTGAAGGTGCATCGGTCGTATTTGCATGTTGTGAAGCCACTTTTAGAGCTTGATATCCTAAACGGGCTTTCGCATATCACGGGCGGCGGTATCATTGGTAATACAAAACGCGTCGTACCAAAGCATTTGACGATTGATGTCAATTGGAGGTCGTGGCAAATACCGCCGCTATTCAACCTTATTCAGCAAACGGGCAGTGTGAACGACGCAGAGATGCGCCATGTATTCAACCTTGGTATTGGCTTGATTATGGTAGCGTCGGAGCAGAACGTGAACGATATTATAGCTATACTCACAAGGGCGGGGGAAAAACCGCTTGTGATTGGACGAATTACACAATAGAACTCCACTGCATCAACATAGGAAAGCGCGGATGGCACAACCTAAACAAAACCGCCGGATTCTTGCCTTAGCATTAGGAGGACTATTTGTGGTCTATGCGTTGTTCTCGTCGCGGGGCGTATTCTCGCGTGTGAGCCTTGAGGTGGAGAAACGCAAGCTGCAAGAAAGTATTGGAGCTGCACGTGAGCAACAAGACTCTCTCAAAAAGATGGTGAAACAACTTGACAACGACACGTTGCTCATTGAAAAAATTGCCCGTGAACGCTACGGAATGATTCGACAGGGAGAAAGTGTTTATCGTATCGAATCTCCGAAAAAGTAACTCATATCGTATCAATCAATCGTGGCACTGACTATGTTTGCAGGAATTGACATTGGTGGAACAACCATCAAATACGGTATTGTAGCTGCCGACGGCTCTATCGCACAGCAAACATCCGTTCCGACTAATCCGCAGGCTGGCAAAGATGCGATGATTGAGCAGCTGCAATCCATAGTCAAAAAACTCTCAGAGCAAGGGGAATCAATTGGTGTGGGGTTTCCGTCAGTAGTAAACCCGAAGGACGGTTGTGTGTATCATCCGCCAAACTTACCGGGCTGGGGGATTGTACCACTTATCGAGCTTTTGCAATCCGTCTCTTCTGTACCGCTTACAGTGGATAACGATGCAAATGTGGCGGGGTTAGCAGAATCGGAGCTTGGTGCAGGCAACGATGCTTCTCATTTTCTCTATATTACGCTTGGAACTGGAGTTGGTGGTGCAATCATCGTCGAGAATCGTATTTTTACAGGTGAACGTGGCGGTGCTGGAGAAGTTGGGCATATCGTAATGGACTTCAATGCCACGACGGAAGCAGGCAAACAGCTTTTCCAGACGGGAACATTGGAAGAAATAATTGGTCGTGCGGGCTTAATCACGATGGGGCATCTGTTCGCTGCAAAATATCCCGATTCCACACTAAACAACGTCAAGGATTTAGATGTGAAAGACATCTCCGAAGCCGCAGTACGCCACGATGTTGCGGCGCTCGAATGCTTGAAACATGCTGGCACAGTGCTAGGATTGGGTTTATGTTCGATGCTGGCGATTTTGGATATGCGTGTAGTCGTAGTGGGCGGTGGTGTATCGCAAGCGCATCCAATATTTCTGGACACAGCACGGAACACCCTGAAAACTCGTGCTCTGCCGACGATTGCGTCGGAATCGGACATTCGTGCTGCGAAATTTGGCAGCACTGCTGGTCTTGTGGGAGCGGCGATGCTTGGCAAAATCCATGCAGAAACCTTTTAGCAGGAATCTTCCCAATAGTGCATCTCAATGGCTTGAACCAATAATCGAAGGCGATTTTAACACAGTTTAACATTTTTTGTTCATCTCTTTTTCCGAACTTTGGACTATGAAAAACGTTATTTACACAAGCAACGCCCCCGAACCAATCGGACCGTATTCGCAAGGTATTCAAACACAAGGTGTGATGCTGTTTCTGTCGGGGCAGATTCCGCTCAAAAACGGTGATGTAGTTGCGGGTGGCATTGCTGAACAAACCACTCAAGCGTTAGAAAATATCAAAGCCTTGCTGGATGAGGCGGGCTACACGTTCGCTAACGTCGTGAAAGCAACGGTATTCCTGAAAGATATGAATAACTTTGTGGCAATGAATGAAGTTTATGGGAAATATCTTGGCGAAAGCAAACCTGCCCGTTCGACGGTAGAAGTGGCAAGGCTTCCGAAAGATGTGATGGTTGAGATTGAAATTGTTGCTGTAAAGTGACGAATAAAATGTTCATAACGATTTGCTCCAAAGCCCGAATAACACTTGTGTTCGGGCTTCTTTTTCTTTGTGTTGCAGCCACAATACCGCTTTGCGCTCAACCTACAGAACCTATTCTCTCTACATCTGCAACGATTAAGCCAGAACAAGAAAAAGCCATGGAAAAAGTCTTCCTGCCATTAAAGGAGATATTGCCACAAACATCCACGACGGCAGAACTTAGAATGGAAAAATCACCGTTTGGCGCTGTGTGGCGTTCGTTGCTGATGCCGGGCTGGGGGCAAGTGTACGTGGAATCGTATTGGAAAGCGCCATTGGCATTCGGTGGCGCAGTACTGCTGGGATATCAGGTTTACTCAGCAAATAGCAAATTTGTAACGTATCGTCAACAATATGATAATTTGAATGATTCCGCGCAGCATTCGTCATCGGGACAGCTCACGCTCCGTTATCGAGAGTTTTATCGTGATGTGCGTGACACTTATGCTGTCTATTTGCTTGGCGTTTATCTGCTTGCGGCGGTGGATGCGTTTGTGGGGGCGCATTTGTATGAATTTGATGTGACCGATGACCTCAAAGCAAGCCTCAATATTATGCCCGTGCAAGGGCGTATAGGATTAGCATTGCGGTGGTAAGTGATAGAAAATAACCCAAACTCTTATGTCCAGAAGCAAAAAAAATCTTGCTGAACGTTTTATTGAACGTTCATTCCGCGATTATCAGGGGTTTACTGACTTGCCGCTTCGCCAACGGTTACAGGGAGCTGGTGCCATTGTTGCGTTTAATACTGCCGTTCTTTTTGCATTACATCTGGCTCTGAAACCATTGAGCGATGATGCCCACCTTAGTACAAGTTCTGTTTGGTACATCTACACTCTGGCACTTATTGGTAATGGTTATGTTGCTGCAAGCATTGTTAATTCTCGTCTTCGCAAGCCGCGTTATTATCTCACATATATATGTTTGTGTGCCGTCTTTGGAGCACTCTACGGCTTTTTCACTGGTCGCGGTTTTGCCCATATCACAATTGGCATGAACGGAATTGAGGGCTTCCATGATGTTGTCTCGACATTATTGTTTTTCGGAATAGTCGTCTGCGTTTATACTGGAATGCGGCTCTATGGGAATGTGATGAGTACCATCAGCCGCGAAAAAGTCCAGATGGTGAGCGAATTAGACGCTGCGCGGATTATCCAGCAGCGCTTTGTACCAGAAATTTCGTTGAACGAACCATTCTATACCGCATTTGGAAAAACCGTACCTTCCAACGAGGTCGGTGGTGATTACTTCGATGTTGTGCGGTTCTCAGAGCATGAAATCGCTGTTGCCGTTGGTGATGTATCGGGGCATAATATCGCAGCAGGGTTGCTTATGGCAGTTACGAAAAGTGCATTCCGTACGGAACTCAAGCATTACAGCAACCTTCCGGCACTGATGCAATCGTTGAACCAGATGATTTGCGAAAATGCTGACAAGGGTATGTTCGTGAGTTTCCAATGTTGCCTGGTTAATTTCCAGAACCAAACACTCATTGTTGCGAATGCTGGACACCTGCCTGTACTCCATTATACGCCGCGAACGGCTTCAGTGCAGGAAATCAAGCCACGTGGCATGGCACTTGGATTGGCAACAAAAGGTGTGTTCAACGTCCAGAGTACTTCATTCCAAGAAGGTGACGTTTTTGTGTTTCTCACCGATGGCGTGATGGAAGCCACCAATGCAGGCAATGAGGAATTTGGCTTAGAAAACGTCAAACGTGTTCTCAAAAAACACGGCAGCTCGCAGATGCCGCAACAACTCTACGACACAATAATTTCCCATCTCCGTACCTTCTGCGGCGCGGGACGTGCCACTCTGGAACTTGCCGATGATGCTACATTACTTGCCATCAATGTCAAATCGCAGACATAATCTTACCTGTTGACGAAAATCCACGTAAAGCCATTTGCGCTGCCGTGAAGCCGCTTTGTGAAGCGCCTTCTATTGTGGCGGGAAGTTTAGTGTCCGTCCAATCGCCCGCAACGAAGAAATTTGCAATAGGTGTTTGGGCTGTAAGGCGCTTTAATTCAAGTTCTGGGGTGATGTGCGGTGTTGCCATTTTCTCCTTGATAACGCGCGAACGAAGTAATACTGCTTCACGGACAGACGGAAACGCCTGCCGAAGTTCATCCATACAAAGCGTGATGATTGTGTCGGCGCTGGCAGTAATAATGTCGTCGCTGGCGCTGATAGTAAGAGAAATATGACCAGGAAAGCGTTTTACTACATCGTCGGGCGCATCGCACATCCGGCGACGGTTAAAAATCCACTGGACTTTTGTACCAAGCATGGCGATAAATTCCTGCTCAAAGCACGGACGGTCAAACCAGAGATAGACCGATACAATGGGCGAAAATTCGTATTGCGTTAATTGTGCGAAGTGCCAAGTAGAGCCTATTGGGTGTGAGATTGATTCTGGTAATAAGCGAGCAAGGATGCGCGGCGGTACGGTAGAAATCATACAATCGGCATGAAAAACTTCGCCACTACTTGTTTTAGCACCAATAACTCTATTGCTTTCAAAGAGAATTTCCGATACGGTGGCTTGCCTGAAAACGCAACCGTATCGTTCAAGCCATTTGGGAAGTGGTGCAAGCAGTTCTGCAAGTCCGGTACGCGGCAACAAAAGCCTTGACGATGCGGTATCTGCAAAAAATGCTCTCCGAAACACCTCCACCAGCAATGAAGCCGCTGCTGCCGAGGGATGAGCATTAAGCGTGGCGAGAATAATCGGCTCCCAAAAGCGATGAATACTATTGTCCGACTGCTTGTATTCTACCAAAAACTCCTGCGCGGTTTTTCCCTGCGGACGGGCAATATGGAGTTGAATCTTGAGCGATAGCAGCAGAGCATTGAAGCGGTCTTGCAACGTCAAACCGCGCAGTCGTGCAATGCCAAGCGCCATGCCTGCTTTGCCGGGTAGCAACGAGGTGTCTAAGGTGAAAAATTCGGCATTGATATTGGTGTTTGGCTTGCAATCTGCAAAATCAACTCGCATGGATTTCTGCGGACGCAGAAGCCCCTCAGTGCCAAGAGTTTGGAGGACGTGTAATGTGTGATGATAACAGCCCATCAGCAAATGTTGCCCATTGTCAATTACTTCGCCTGTTTCACGGTCAGTCAGCGAGTACACCCTGCCGCCCGCTTCACTCTTCGCTTCCAGAAGCGTCACCCGCCAACCAGCCTGCACAAGCGTTACGGCAGCCGTTGCGCCCGCAAAGCCGCCGCCAACAATAAGACAATGAGGTTTATGCTGCATTCTGACGTTCTAATTTCTATTTAAGCGGTGTCCGCACATCCACTTGCACGGCGCGGTTGTAGAACCGTCCTTCCGGCAATGTTGTGTTGTACAAAGGCTGTGTACTCGTTGAAACCTTGGCTTGCGGCAGGTTTAATGCTTTTGCGACCGTTTGAGCCCCGTCGCCAGCATCACTTATAATATTCACTTTTACATCCGGCGTAAGTTTAGATTGAATTTTTTTTATAGTACGCTGCATATTTGGGTCGTCCGCCATGAGCGGAGCTGCATAGCTCGACGGAATAACTGTGTAGCCGTCTACGCGTTCGTCAGGTTTACGGGATTTGCGTTTGTTGGAAATCGTCAATAGCTCCATTGGCACGAAGGAGAATGGTGCTCTACCTGTCCTGCCAAGCGAGTCGGTGGCTTCCAATCGCAAGGCAATATCGCGCGAAGCTGCGGGCAGTGTGTCCTGCGGCGTAGCAGCCACAATCCATTCCAAGATTTCGGGATAGGTATCCGTTCCCCGGAACGTTTTCAGCGTTCGCACTCGTACACTATCTGCCTCGACGGCATCAAGTTTCCATTGTTTTAAGCCTGCCGGAGCATTAATGTCAAATTTCATCTTCAGCACACGAGGGTTTGCGCCGCGCTGGGTGTAATCGAAGCGGAGTTCATCAAGGAGCTCTGATGTTTCGGATTGAATGTCCACGCGACGCTGCTCTTCGGCACGGCTGCGAGCATTGGCGCTGCTGGAGGAAAGGGGTTCACTGCCGGAAACCTTGACTGTAACACGTTTATCATCAATGCTCCACATATCTTTGAGATATTTTTTTACACTTTCTACGCGCTGTAATGCGAGTTGACGATTGTTGGCTTCCTTCAAACCATCGGCGTACCCAGTGAGTGTAATTTTCGTTTTGGGTGATGAGGACATACGCTTGCCAAGGATATTCAGCATTTGATAATACGTGTCGAGAACACCGAGCGAAGCAAGATTATCTACCTGAAACTTTGCCCGTTCGGTTGGTTTTAGGCGGTGATATCGAGCTGGAATCTCACTTTCTTTTTCATCGAAAAAGACAGCGTTCAGAAGCGGCTTCGAGCCGGATGCCGCAAATTCTTCCACTTTCACTATTGGGCTGGTCACCTGCTGAGTGTTGGTAGAGCCAATAACGATGCCGCTCACGGAGAAAATCTTTGCTGTTGGCGGCGCAAGCATTTTTTCTACTTGATCTATTTTGTTCTGTTGTTTGTCAATCGGAGTTTTGTTGATGTCTGGTTTACGTTGGTCACGCAGCTGCGATGGCGATGATTCTACACGGATAGTCGGTGCAGGCGAGAACCGCACGGAAACTCCCAAACGCAGCGTATTAACTTGCCATGTTTCGTTGTTGAGTAGGCTGCCGAGTTTGTAGGAATAAAAAATCTCTGGGGCAACAGAAATGGTCGGGCTTATCGGAATTTCGTAGCTAATACCACCCAACAAAAACGGCACAAATGCGTTACGCGTAGGAATAGAGCCGCTTACGTCAGCGCGAGTGTTAGTGCGGGTATCGGCATAGACGACACTGTTATCTAAGAGTTGTTCGTATTGACGGAAATTGGATTGGATAAACAGTGCAGCCCGCATACCAGCGTAGATGGAAAGGCGTTCAATAGGGCGGAAGGTAAACGTCGGCTCAATATCAATGCTGGCGAGTTTTGTTTCCAGCCCAAAGCGAACGGGGATTGCACGGGGTTGATTCGCACCAATGCTACTCAAAGGCAGCAAGGAATCTGTTGCAAAATTTGTCGAAAGAGGGGAATATGCAGCGCGGAGGCTAATGCCGAAACTACCCACAATCGGTATCTCAAATAACGCTCCTGCAGTCCAGCTTGAATTATTGACATTGGGGAACACTTTATTGCAGCAACTCGGCACGATCTCCTTGAATTTGACGGTGTGCTGGTTGAGGTCATAGCTCCCAAATAATCCATAGCGTACCAAAGACGGTTCTTCGTACGCGGTTTGAGCGTGAACCAATGGCGGTGCTAAAAGTGTAAATGTGAGGACAAATGACCAGCGACGAATGACGAATGATAAAAGGTTCAGCTTCATTTCAAAATCTCCAATCTGTGAGTTACCACTTGTAGTGGTGTTTGCAGCACCAGTAAGTACGAGCCGGTGACTAAATCGTTTGTGGCGAACGTCATCGTATATGTGTCTGCCGTCATGCTTTTACTTGTAAAGGTTTTCACCTTGCGCCCCATCACGTCCACAAGCACGATGTCGAGATGTGCATCCGTGTGGACGATAAAGTCCACGTTGAATTGGTCGGACACGGGGTTTGGTGCTGCTTGCACGAGCGTTAGTTGGAGCGCTGGATTGGGAATGAGTAAGCGTGGCGAACCGCCCGCCGTGCAGGTTTCAACCGATAGCGTTGCATCGGTAAGTGTGCGGCGAATGCTGGCATCGGGTAGTCCGGAATCTGTCCAGACGAATTCCGCGATGCGAACTTGCGTTGAAAGCGTGTCCGCAAGCAGTGCCAATCCGCGTATTTCGCCCAAAACAACCTCGCTCGTTGCAGCGCCCCGATTCGCAGGAACGTCATTCAAGCGAACTCGCGCTCGACCAATGTTTTTTTGCTGAGCAGAGAGATTTCCGGGCGTTACAATGGCAGTTGGGAAAAATACATCGGGATTTTGAATAATGATCTCAGCACTGTAATTCTTTGCTTTAGCCGCATATCGGGCATCAGTCAGGCGTTGCGAACTCTTCATCACAAGTTGCATGGAAATCGTGTCACCCACATCCGGCTTCGTTTTTCCGGCGGGTGGCTGGAAGCGAAGCGTAATCTCAGTTTCGGCACAATCTGGCACTCCTTGAGCATTGCACGTAACGCCACGCCCTACGAGTAACGCCAAAAATGTATCGGTTGCAGTTCGGATTCGTATTACGCCTTGATAGGGGATGGTATCAGTCGGACGGAAGGTCAGCACTGCGTTTGCGGGTAACAAGGGATTGACTATGTTGCGAGTAAAGCTGCCGGAAATGTCAAAAATACGTTGCGCCCCGCTACCGACTGCTGCTGGGAAGAAGTCAACACTCATAATCGTTTGCGTCGCATTTCCCGGGTTCGTCAGCTGAATACCGCGACGCTCCGTGTCGTTGACGATGGTACTACCAAAATCAATCTTTGTGGGCAATAGCGAAAGTTGCTGCACCCCAGTGGGGGCTGTAATGAAGTATTGTGGTACTGTCCATGTGCTGGTTGTGGCAGAATTCACCGCACGAACTGTCCATGCGTAGGCGGTATTTGGTTGCAAGGCAAATGTTGGTTGAAGTGAGGTGTTTGCTGTCGTCGCTATAGGAAAATCTGCTCCGTCGAAGCCGTTTGCAAGCGTAAAATTGCGGTCAATGCGTGCGATTTGTAGCGAGTAGCTTGCGGCGAACGTCACCGCCGACCACGAAAACGTAGGTGGCTGATTTGCGGGGAAATTACCGGACGCACCTGTTTGCAGGGTTACGGGTACGGGCGGCGGCAACACAGGAGTAATGCGCCTTCCGGAAAGGGGGATTGCAATGACATTGCCGCAAGGATTATACGGGATAAGGAGCGTATCGCTCACAAAGCCGTCTTGAAGCGGATTGAACTGCACCGTAATTGTCATGCTAGTTTGTTTGCCTAAAAGAATCGTTCCAGCAACAGGAGTAATGACCGCGAAATTATCTGTCGTGGTACGTGGTGTGCCGAGAGTGAGGGTTGTGTTGTCACTACTGGTGTTGCGGATGATAATCGTTTTTTGGTCAATGCGAGTGAAAAACGTGTTGACCGTGTCGAAAGCAACTCGTAGTGGCTCACTCACGGCAGAAGGCTGAAGAACGCCGATGGTAATAGCCGTTTGAATTTCAGCATTACTATTGTCTGCAAGTTTCAGAGTGTAGGTGGTCGTGACGGTCGGATTTACAAGCGCCTGTATTGTTTTTCCGATAAGGGTGCTGCTTGAGACGGCGGGTGTCCACGACACAATACGATAATTCCCCACGCCGCCAAGGATAGTTCCCGTAATCTGCACTGGTGCACCCGGACAAACTATGGATTCGCTGGCTGTAAGCCCTAAACCAAACTCCACGACCTTCAGTTGTGTACTCTTGAATTGTCCGTCAGGATTTGTGACAGTCACAGTGACGCTACCAATGGTTGTAATGAGCGCCGAAGGTATGACGGCTATAATCTGGGTTGTCGATTGGTTGAGAATATCGAGTTTCATGCCGCCAATGCTAACGGTGGCGGTTGTGAAGAAGTCCTCACCACTGATCGCAAGATTGAATGTCGGTGCATTCACACTAACGGCTGGTGGTGTTAGCGTCGCAATTTTTGGAGGGCGAGCCTTAATCGTGAATAACACCTCAGCAAACTCGCCGCTTTTAGGGTTGGTTACACGTACAGGTACTCGCCCGGGATAAAGTACAGCCTCAATTGGAACATTGACGATAAGAAGCGTTGACAGCCGTCCAAGAATACGTTCCGGCGGAATAAGAACGCCGTTAAAAATCACGGTTGCGTCCGGCTGAAAATTTGAACCAACGATAGCTACTCTGAGTGGGTTTGCTTGTACTGTATCCGAAGGAGGGTTGAGTTTCGTAATGAATGGGGCTGTGGGTGCGGTGATTCGGTAGCCAGCATTGTCCTTTTGCCCATCAGCATTTTTGACTTCAACGACTTTGATCGTTTCGTAAGAAATTTCCGATGCAGGAACCTTTACAACGAGCCGTGTTTGAGAACTGCTTACAAGTTCAAGCGTTTTGCCATCTAATGTAACAGTAGGAGCATTAAAGTTTGCGCCTTCAATTGTTACAACGAGGTCTTGTGTTCCCGCCGTTGCCGAGGCAGGCGAAAACGAAGTGATAATGGGTGGTGGCGCGTTCACGCGTGTGGCGCGGTAGGCGGTTGCTCCCAAAAGAGCCGCAAAGGGCGTTGTTTCCACGATGGCGACACGAGTGACGAAAATCGGCGTTGAGGACGGGTCTTTAACGTTACCAATATTATAGCTTGCTTGCCCCCACGATGCGCCATCATTGTTGGAAAGAAAAACACCATTGCCGTAGGTACTTACCAACAGTGGTTTGACGGAGCTATTGGGCAGATTGATAACCGCAACGGACGTGATGCGAAGGTTCGGCAAGCCTGTATTTACTGGTGTCCACGTTAGACCAAAATCTGTTGAACGAAAAACTCCCGCACCAAATGTGCTTGCATATACCGATGTTCCAAACCCTGTAAAGCCTGTGATTTGGACGTATTCAGGAATCCCACGGTTAGAAAACGTCCATGTATCACCATTATTTGTTGAACGAAAAATACCACGCGGTGTTCCGGCAAGAATCGTCGAATTATCAATAACATTTAATGCTGTGATGGCAGGAGTGTTAATACCCACGCTTGACGATTTCCACGTTGTGCCGTTGTCGGTGGAGCGGAATAGCCCCCCATCAATTGTTCCGGCATAGAGCGAAAAATTTAAGCCGACAGCAAGCGACGTAATAGAGATGCTCGTTAGTCCATTGGTCGTGCTGCCGGCAATCGTCCAGTCGCTTCCTTGATTGATACTGCGGTAGATGCCGTTTTTAGTTCCGGCATAAATAGTAATGCTGGAAATAGTAAATGCACGAATATCGGTACTCCGAAAGCCTGTCGTTGCGCCATCTATCCGGCTCCATGAGTCGCCATTATCATACGAGCGATAAAGCCCCGCGCCACCCGTGCCTGCCAGAATAACAAGACCTGGACCAAAGCGATTGCTAATCCACGAAAACGCATTTACGCCCGTTCCCTCAGGTAATCCTTTGTTAATGGGTTCCCAGTTCAATGTTTGTTGTTGTGCCTGTATCGTACCAACAACGACACACAAACCGAGGGTAAGGGCAAAACAAAGTCGAAAAATAATTTTCATACTGTATGCAAATGATAAATGAACACGGTGGTGACAAATGAACAAACTGTCTCAAAACTGAACATAGAAATTCATGTTCTCAATATTGTAAAATCCTGAATGATTGCGTTGCTGTTTATATATGATTATTCGTTCGGATACAGTCAGCATCAATGCTGGTTTCCAGAGATTTTTGAAGCCAAATATTGCTGTGTCATTTTCCCAATGCTTTGTATTTACACAAAGAATATGCCATGTGTCAACGATAGACTATTTCGCGTTCCCATGAACCGACAGGTTGCATGTACAAATTCCAGTATTTTTCGGCAATCACGTCGGGGTCGAATAAAGTGGAGGGTTTTACTAACCCTGCAATTGTGACTGTTGCGACATGAATACCAACGGGCTGTAGCTCACCGTATAAACTCAACGCGAGGCTGCGAATGCCAGCTTTGCCAACGGCAAGCGAAGCATGGGTGGGAAATAGTTCCAATGCTAATCCGCCGCCTGTAAACAAAATTGTGCCGCGTTTTTGTGCCTTCATGCTCGGAATCACCTGTTGTGCCGCACAGAGAGCGCCGGAGACATTTACGCGGAAATCTTCCTCAAGCTGTTGCGGACTGAGTTCGGACGGAACACCTCGACGCATCACTGCTGCATTATAAACTAATACATCGGTGTTACCAAACGTAGAGTGGATGCTGTCAAAAGCGATTTTAAGCGCTGCTATATCGCTGATATCTGCCGCGAACGACCGCGCATTCACGCCAGACGCAACAAATGAGGCTTCATATGTTTCAAGTGCCGCCGCACGGCGAGCAATCATAGCAATCGCAAAACCTTCTTTGGCAAAGCGTTTGGCAACAGACATACCAATGCCTGCGCCCATGCCGACAATGGTGCAAACTGGCTGGTTCGTGGTATTCATAGAGTGTTTGGGGTTAATAAGATATAGAACGATAATTTTTACTTGATTACACGGCAAAGCTCTGAGCGTGTGCCGCTGCTTGCCGGAGCGCCGGAATTGTTTCCAAAGGTTCGCCACGAAAAATGCCGGAACCGCTCACAAGAATCGTCGCGCCTGCGCGAACGATTTCTTCAGCGTTGTCTTTTGTCACGCCGCCATCTACCTCAATTTCTACGTGTTCCAACCCATTTGCGTCTAAAAACTCCCGAAGCGCCGCCGCTCGCCGCAAAAATGAGGGGATGAATTTTTGCCCACCAAAACCCGGATTGACTGACATGAGGAGGATAAAATCACAGCTTTCCGCCGCATCAAACACAGACGAAAGTGGTGTTGCGGGATTTAAGACCGCACCCACGCGCTTGCCGTGTTCACGGATGAGTGCGAGCGTCCGATGCAGGTGTGGACACGCTTCCACGTGAACAGAAATCCAATCCGCTCCAGCCGCCGCAAATGCCGGAATGTATTTATCGGGATTTTCAATCATCAAATGGCAATCAATCGGCATCGTCGTTACGGGGCGAATCGCTTCTACCACGAGCGGACCAATGGTGATGTTCGGCACAAAATGTCCATCCATCACGTCCACGTGCAACAGGTCTGCGCCGCCTGCCTCGCAACGCTTAATATCGTCGGCAAGCCGCGAAAAATCTGCTGAAAGCAGCGATGGGGCAATCATAATAGGATGGTGCATAATGGGGTGCTTGAGCATGAGTGTCGAGATTAGATGTTGGGTTGAATGTTGACTGTGATTGTAAATTTCGCCACGCGCTCAATTATATCGTTCTGCAAATACATAGCTTTTGTCACTCCTGCGAAGGCAGGAATCCAACAGCATATAAACGATATGGATGCCAACCTCCGTTGGCATGACAATAAAAAATTCCTTTCTCTATTTTGACTATTTTGAGAAAGATTTGCTAATACTCCTGCACAACAAGCATTGCGTAGGTTCCGGCAACGCTTCCGGGTGCAAAAATAAGGGTGTATGCCTTGCCCGTTGTAAGCAGTACGTCGCTTATGCGTAGGTAAATGACTTTTGAATCGCCCGATTTCCAGAAATATAATTCTGAGCGCTGTTGTTGTTGTTGAACATTATTAGATTCGCTTGATTTCCCATATACCACAGGTTCAGTTTTGCTTATATAAATGCTGTCAATATATGTACTATCGGGGGGATTGAATGCAACCCTAATGGGCTGCATATCAAGGGCTTTTACCGCATGGACAACTCGCCGTTTGATACTATTCGCATCAGGGGGAAACGCCGGAAAAACGAATGACTCTGGTTGTGTGGCATCTTTTCCCGCAAGAACCACCGTCGCCCGCCCGCCATTGGTGACGGTGCCGTTGCCGAGTTTTGTGTTGACAGGCAGCACAGTTGCTATAATTTCACCATATCGGAGTGTAGCTTTTTCTAAACCCGCAACGCCAAGCCCAACGCCATCGCTCGGAACCGCGTTGATAAACTGGACAAATCCGCCCGCGTCCATTGGTTGGATTGTTGTTTGTGCTGGTTGCGAGTCTTCTGGAACAAGGAAAATGGCTTGGCTGTTAGCGTCTTTGGGGTTTTTAGCAAAAACGACAAGGTATTGGTTACCTCCTATAATCGGCTGAACGCCGCTTTGCAAGAAGCGTTGTGGTTGTGTTGCCGAAAAAATTGCAAGCGGTAAATCTCCAACGGAAACTTCCACTGCGGCAGACACCGCACCAAATGGAAGCGAGCTTTGCAGCACTGCTCCGGCTTCGTAGATGCCACTTTGCGTTTGGCGCGAACCGCGAAGAATGGAAATGGGTGTGCCATTTTTGTCGAGGTTTAGAAAGCGTAGGCGAGTTTTGTCTGTAGGCAGAGATGTAGCAACGGGCGATGGTACTACAATCGCAGTATTAGCGCTGCCTGTGCCATAGTCTGCTACCACGACCGAGTATTTTTTGCCCACATCAAATGTCGCCGTAGCGGTTGTAATGGCGGCATTTGTAGCAATGTTCTTAAAAATACCAATAACATCTGCAGTTGAATTGATGCAGGTAGAAAGCGGTACAAATACAGAAATCGCACTTTTATTTACCTTCGCACTAACAGTATCAGAGCCGCGTTTTACCGCAATTTCATCTGTTGCCGAAAAATTCATTACACGAACTTCCGCAGTGCGTTCACCGACAACCTTCAATTCTTGGAAGGCATTTGCACTTGAGTCACGTTCATCAAGGATTTTGAAAGCAGGGATAGATTTTCCCTTTTTTCCAGCAGTCTTTACTTCATAAATCACAATTGTATAATCTTGCCCGCCTCTTGCTAAAAATTGATAGCTATGGGCTGGTGTGATTATCCCCGTAGTAGAGTCTTTTTGCTGTATAGAAACTGCCACCGTATCCGCTTGGACAGGTGTAGGAGAACTAATATTGCGAAATGCTAAGTTTTGTGCAATTGGGGTTCCACTTGGGCAACCAAGAATAATGCTGAAAGACACTGAGGAGGCAGGATAGCAATTAACAATGCGGAGTCCGGCTTGCGATGGATTGCGGAATGGGTCGACTGTCTGCGACATCGTAAGTGTGATGACTGTATCTGTTGCTGCGGGCTGTTTTTGACTGTTTTTGGGCTGTGGCAGTGAAATAATAGTATGATAACTCCTGCGCTGAAACTTGATGCGGCTTGTATTTTTGTAATTTTTTAATGTATCTATATCGTCTGTAATGATTGCCATGGCTGAATCTCTGGAAATAGTGATATTTGGAGATATTTCAGTTTGTGTAACACGGGATGTTGTAGCACTTGTTCCTTCGGCCACGAGACGCAATGCACGAGAGTACGTGCCATCACTGAGATTTAAATATCGTATTTGAATAAGTCCATCAGTTGGTGTAGAATTTAGCAAATTAGGGTCTTCGCTGTGTGAAAAACATCCACTCAGCAAATAAAAAAGTCCGCAGCAAAGCGCAATAGCCGCCCCGCGACCAATGACCAATGACCAATGACCAATGACGAGCAACAAATAACGAACGACCACCAACATCTGCATGATTTTTTTTTGCACGATTTTTTATGGAATGGTAGGAGTTTAGTAGTTTTGAATCAGTATTATGCTATACTGTTGTGGCAATCTATCATTCAAACGAGAATATTCTGATGGAAGAAAAACTGAGTGCGATTATTAACCGTTACCGCGAGTTGACGAATTTGCTTGCTGAACCTGATGTCGTGAGCGATTTTAAGCGGTTCACGGAGCTTTCCCGCGAGCATAAACGACTTGAAAGCATTGTTCAATTGGCAGAAGAATTTCTTCGCGTAACAAAAGACCTACGCGAAAATAAGGAAATTATTTCAACTCCGGGAATAGATGCTGAATTAAAGGAAATTGCGCTGTCGGAATTGGATGATTTGAGCATACGGGCAGACGAGCTTGAGCGGGAATTAGAAATCTTGCTGTTGCCACACAATCCGAACGACGATAAAAATTGTATTATCGAAGTTCGTGCTGGCACAGGCGGCGACGAAGCGGGAATTTTTGCAGGCGACCTCTTCCGCATGTACCAACGTTTTGCGGACAAGATGCACTGGCAAACAGAGGTCATTGACTTTAACGAAAGCGAACGCGGTGGCTACAAAGAAATTGTTTTTTCGCTCTCCGGCGCAGAGGCATTTGGGATGATGAAATACGAAAGTGGTGTTCACCGTGTGCAGCGTGTTCCCGACACGGAGGCAAACGGGCGCATCCACACCTCTGCTGCAACAGTAGCAACGTTGCCGGAGGTAGAAGAAGTGGATGTAGAAATCAAAGAGGGTGATGTGCGGATTGATATTTTCCGTTCGGGCGGCAAAGGCGGTCAGAACGTGAACAAAGTGGAAACGGCTGTACGACTTGTTCACATACCGACGGGGATAGTAGTGCAATGCCAAGAAGAGCGTTCGCAGCTAAAAAATCGTAATAAAGCAATGAAAGTGTTGCGAGCACGGCTGTACGAATTAGAATCCAGCAAACAAGCCGCAGAGCTTTCCGCCACGCGGAAGGAAATGGTGAAAAGTGGCGATCGTTCGGACAAAATCCGCACGTATAATTATCCGCAAAACCGCGTGACCGACCACCGTTTGGAGGGTGATGCAAAAAATTATTCGCTGCAAGAAGTCATAGACGGCGATTTAGACCCCGTGATTACGCAGTTACGGCTGGCAGAGCGGACGGAGCTATTGAAGCAGGGTGCAAGGATGTGAGGTATCTGTGAAACAAGCCTTGGATTTTGATAAAGCACTCGTAGTGAAAGTGTAAGATTTTTGCTAAGTTGCTCGACAAACAAACCATTTACCGTATTCTATCATCAAATCACTGAAGGGGAGAAATTATATGTTGTGGAAAGTGCTTACAGGAGCTTCACTACTTGCAATATTAGTTATCATGGGTGTATGGTTTGCTCATGGGCAGAACAACCTTAGCAAAGATAAAGTGCCAATGGTCGTAAAAAAAGTCAACCCTATTTTTGGCACTGAAGAAGAAAGTATTGAGTGGAAAGACGAGTTTCGGCTTGGGTTAGATTATGCTTTGCCAGCCTCGGGTGCGGCATTAGTGCTTGGTGGTGTGAGCTTTCTCATGATGCGCCGCCAAAAGCGAGTATGACGTATTCACGAGCATACCGTATTCATTTGTAACAACGACGACGATTATTTATAGTAATTACCTTTCATCATTTCATTATCTCATTCATATACGGAGGATAGATCCATGACCACCCGCAGAATTATGTTGGCAAGCCTTGTTGCCGTCTTGACGGTAAGCAGCACCGCATCGTCGTTTGCTGCAACAGGCTTCAATCTGAACGCCAAAGGTCCCAAAAATGTTAAGCTCGACAATAATTTGGGCAAAAATCAAGC
>JANYIG010000280.1 GCA_025358765.1 Candidatus Kapaibacterium sp. | reverse complement strand
GGCGGCATCCGCTAATACCTGAATTTTCTGCATGGCTGCGCCAGCAAGTCCCTTTTGACCTGATGTCTGTGGTGTAATCAGGTGACCGATATTGTAAATAAGCATCGAATCCATAGACGCAGAAAAACGATTGGTATAATTGTTGCTTGTCTTGTTTTGATGATTTGGGCATCTGGTTTGGGAGTGCGAAATTTATTTCGCTTCTGTTCAAGCTGCACACTGCCTCTGGCATGGCTTCAATGCTCTGTAAAATACATACTGTACCCCATACTGGAGCAATGCTCAAATTGTTATTGTTTGAAGACGACAAAAAGAATGATATTTTTCGTGTAGTGTACGTACTGGTAGAGCAAAAATTTACTTCAGAAAACCTCGTAAAATACGCTTCCACACAGTAACAACCAAAAAAACCGTTATTTCAGAGTTTCTATGACAACTTTCCTTTATTTCTTCGTGCTATTGCTGGCAACCACGCTGACAAACAGCCTCGTTCATGCACAAACGGCTCGTGTAACAAACACGGTTACGACAGAAAGTGCTGGTGTATTATTTGACCGTCATCCATTGCTGGTGTCGGTGACAGAATGGCAAAATGCACGACGCACAGATTCGCTTGTGTGGGCGCTCAAAGACACGTCGGCGTTAGTGCGGGCGCGGGTTGCGTTAGCACTTGCTAATGTGCAAGACCCCACAACAGCTACGGTGCTGGTTCGGTACTTGGATGATTCCGATGTGACGGTGCGGCGTTTGGCTGCTTTTGCGCTCGGGCAAATTGGTATTGCTGCGGGTAACATGGAAAGCAGTAACAATGAGCCTGCAGAACTTGCGCTTTGGAAACAATATCATGCCGAAACAGAAGTTGTCGTGAAGCAGGCTATTCTTGAAGCGTTAGGAAAATGTGGTTCGCAAACGACGATGATCCGCATCACCAACGGTGAAGAGTTTCGCAAATCGAGTCTGCCCAAACCGTTGATAACTGGCGCACTCATGGCAGTTGCGCGATTGGGACTCAAGAATATTATGACTCCATCGGCAAATGATTTCTGTTTTGACTGGCTCCGTCGCCCCGAATCGGAGAAAAACGCTGACATTGGTTTTGCCGCATCGTATTTGTTTTCACGAGCTCCTGTGAGCCAATGGAAGCCATATTCGCAGGCGTTGGGAATCGTTGCGGATATGAAAAAATATGCGCCGGAAGTGCAGATAAACATTGCGAAAGCGCTTGCCAAAACGGGCAATGCTCAATTTTTCGACCCCGTTCGCAAAATGGTGAAATCGCAGGATTGGCGTGTGCGCGTGGAATGTGCGCGGGTGTTCGGTGCGTTTGGCAGCACGACGGCAACCGTTGTCGGGCTGAACAGCTTGACGGCTGATAAATCCATGCACGTGCGTCTGACCGTCTATGAACAATTACGACTACTAAATCCACGCTATGACGACAAAACGTTGAAAGTTTTGAAAATACAAGCTTTAGCGCCAGGCACCGACCCGCGTGAACGGGGAGCGTTGATAAAAACGATTGCGCTTGCCGAACCGAATTGGGCGTGGAACGAACGCGAACGCTGGGCGGGCGACGTGACGCAAAGTCCGCATCCAATCTTGCAAATTGACGTTATTGAAGCAATCGGTCAATGCCGCGACACTGCCGCACAGCGCTATCTTACCGAAAAAGTGCAAACTTCTGTGAAAATGCTCACACACTCCAACACCAACACGAGTGCCACCAATGCTACTACCGCCGTACCACCAATGACGGAACAAAATGCGCCGCTTGGTGTGTTCTTGCGAAATAATATCCTCGTTTCAGCTGCCGCACTCAATGCGCTCCATGCCTCATGGCGGCGCTCACGCACGGAAGTTCGTTTTTCTTCGGCGGCAACGGCAGTGCATTACAAATTGCTTGAACAAGCGTTGAACACAAGTGATATAGCGCTAATGAATACCGCTGCCGACGCACTTGCAGATTCCGCATTTATTCCGTTTGGCGCTGGAAAAGCACTAGCGGCAAAATTGCAAACGCTCAAGACCCCGCGCGACGTGGAAGCGATTGATGCCGTTATTCGCGCTATCGCAAAAATAAGGGCAACCGACGCAATTTCAGCGTTGACGGCGTTGCTGCAAGATTCCTGCGAGGTAACGGCACGAGCGGCTGCGGATGGCTTAGAGAAATTGTTAGGCTCACGCCCGGCGTATCGTGTGGTGAAACCGCCCCAACGCTCAATTTCGCTTGATAAACTCCGTGAAGCATGGAACAATAACACGGTGCAAATTACCACAGCGCTTGGAGATATTGTGATAACGTTGGACGTAGAATCCGCGCCGCTCACCGTGCTAAATTTTCTTGCGCTGATGAACAAAGGGAAGTTGAATGGTGTTCCATTTCACCGCGTGGTGGCAGATTTTGTGGTACAAGGCGGTGATTACGAGCGCGGGGACGGTTGGGGCGGCTCGGAATCGGTGATTCGCAGCGAGTTTGCGCCCGTGCCGTTCGAGCGCGGCGTTCTTGGTATGGCAAGCGCGGGTAAAGACACAGAAGGAAGTCAGTATTTCATAATGCACAGCGCCGCGCCCCACTTGGACGGGCGTTATACAGCATTTGGGCGTGTCGTGCGCGGAATGGACATAGTGGATAAATTATTGCCTTACGACGAAGCGATTGAAGTAAAGGCTGCCGACCTAAGTGTGATGACAAAAGCTGCGCCCAAAGCTGGCAAAGGCAAGAGGTGAACATTCATTCACTCTTTTCGACAGCCGACTTTTTTGGTTGGCTGTCGAGTTGACTATTATTCCACAGATTCTTCGGCAATATACCGTAGGCGGACGGTTTCCACACTGCGTTTGGAGGTTTTTAGGATAGTACATTCGTAACCCGCATGGATGATGACGGCGTGTTCTTCAGGGATTTTGCCAAATAGCACATTCAATAAGCCGCCAAGCGTCTCGTAGCGCTCGTTTTCAGGCAATGGTGCGGGCAAAAGCTCGTTGATTTCCGTAATTGGCGTTTTTGCATTGACGATAAATTCATCCTGTTTAACGGTCTGAAACTGCGGAACTTCTTCGTCGTACTCGTCCATAATGTCGCCCACGAGTTCCTCCAAAATATCTTCCAACGTGACCATTCCTGCGGTTCCGCCAAACTCGTCAATGACAATTGCTACATGAATGCGCCGTTTTTGGAACTCTCGCAAAAGATGGCTCACACTCTTGGTTTCCGGCACGAAGTACGCGGGGTGCAAAATATCATGGAGCAAAATAAGCTCGCGGTGCTGCACCATCGTAAGTACGTCTTTGGCATACACAATGCCGATAACAGTGTCAATCGTGTCTTTATAGACTGGCAAACGTGAGTAGCCGTCGTCGGCAATTTTTGCTAAGGCTACGTTCGTCGGTGTTGCCACGTCAATCGCATGAATACTGGTACGGGGAACCATAATTTGTTTTGCCGTTAATTCGCCAAAAGCAAACACGTTTTCGATGAGTTCATGTTCAGAGGACTCTATCGCGCCACTTTCTTTCCCTCGTTCGAGCAGATACCGCAATTCATCGGCACTATGAACCTCGCCGTGGGTCGCAACGATGCCAAATACGCGAAGAAGGGCATTGGCAACGTGGTTCAAAACCCAGATAAACGGCTTAAAAACAGTGTAAAACACGCGCATCGGTATGGCAACCATCATCACAACTGGTTCGGGGCGTTGAATGGCTAACCACTTTGGCGCTTGTTCGCCGAGAACAATGTGTAATGCGGTAATCGTAACAAAGGCAACAGGAATGGCGATTTGATGGGCGAGAACAGGGCTGATATTCAAACCAAGGGCAGCAAAAAGGCTCATCACAATATGTGCTACCACACTTTCGCCAATCCACCCAAGCGCAAGACTTGCAAGCGTGATGCCAAGCTGCGAGGCTGACAGATATGCATCCAAGTTGTCAAGGATAGTTTTAGCAATCACCGCCAATCGGCTCCCCGCTTGAATCCGTAGTTCAAGCTGGGACAAACGAACTTTGACGAGTGCAAACTCCGCAGCCACGAAAAATCCGTTGAGGAAGACAAGAAGAATGGTTAGGAAAATATCAACAATCATACTGCTGGCTATGGTAAACAGGCTGTGGAAACGGGTGTGAACAAGATAGCGGAATTGGAGGAATTATCAAAATTCTTGCAACATTTCGCGGGAGTTTCGATATTGCCCTCACGAACGTACTCATATGGTTTTTGAATGGTTTTTTTTGTATCTTTCACACAATTCACTTGCCATGTAAGCCCTACAATTCCTTCATCAACACACATATTTTATCCTACCATGAATCACAAAAAATTCCGTGTGCCGACGCACACCAAGGTTTCCCTCGCGGACTATGATTCTAACGATACAGGCTCTTACAAAAGCCGTGACGATGCCGAAGACAAACTCGTTCAGGACATTCAGCAAATGGCGAAACAACAAGATATTTTGTATGCTCAAAATACGTACGCCGTGTTGTTGATATTTCAAGCGATGGATGCTGCGGGCAAGGATGGTTCTATCAAACACGTTTTGTCCGGCGTTAACCCACAAGGCTGTCAGGTGTTTACATTCAAGGCACCGTCGGCTGAAGATCTCGATCATGATTATCTCTGGCGTACAATGAAATCGTTGCCGGAGCGAGGAAATATCGGTGTTTTTAACCGTTCGTACTACGAGGAGGCGCTTATCGTGCGGGTTCACCGTGAAATGTTAGATCGTGAGCAACTTCCGCCCGAAGCAAAAGGGAAAGATATTTGGGAAAAGCGATTCGAGGAAATCAATAATTTCGAGAAATATCTGGTGCGAAACGGCATCCTTGTCCTCAAATTTTTCCTGAATGTCTCCAAAGAAGAACAGAAAAAACGCTTTTTGGAACGTATTGATAATCCTGATAAAAACTGGAAATTTTCGTTGAATGATGCCAAAGAGCGTCGTTCATGGGACAAATATATGAAGGCATTTGAGGATGTATTCTCCAACACCAGCACCAAATGGGCTCCGTGGTACATTGTTCCTGCTGATAATAAATGGTTTACGCATGTTGTCATTTCAGACATCATCGTAAAAACATTACAATCCTTGAACCTTCGGTATCCGGAAGTCACCGAAGAGCATAAACGTGAGCTTCAAGAAGCAAAAGAGGCATTATTGGGCGAAAAATAATGTTGGATTGCAAACCGAAGCACACAAACTAACACTTACATATCACGCAAAAAACGCCGTGTGCGGTCAGTAATGCGGCGGTCGAGGTGATATTGGTAATAGAGCGAAAAAAAATCGTCCAATTGTTGCTTTTGACGAGGCGAAAGAGAAATCATCGTTACGCGAGCTACTTGCGCGGTATCAAGGTCGCTCAGGCGTTGCAAGATGGCGAGTGTTCCGGCTTCTATGCGAAAACCATCTCTGCGTGTGTTCAAGACGGGCGAAAATGGTGCTCCGTCTGCCAGCGAAAGAATGAACTCTGGCGCGTCTTCGGGACTAATGCGTTCGTCGGTGTCTGCGCATTGTCGAGGATTCAGCGCAAAGCCGAGTACGTCTGCGAGCCAGAACTGAAACCACACCAACAACGAATGTTCGTTGTGTTCGGCGATATTGAGCGCTTGAAGCGTAAATTTAAGAAGGTTGTAGAGTTCTGTATTCTTCTCCTGCTCAAACTGCGTGGCATAAACGGCTTCCAACATCGCCAGCCCGACGGTGAGTTTGTCGAATGACTCCATCAGATTCCGCATCGGCAGGGCGTTTTCGGCATCAGAGAGCGTATGAAGGTCTTTGTTGGGGTGTTTGTAGAACGTAAGCCTACTGCACGAAAGTGGATCAAGGGCGCTTCCGAACTTGTTTTTTGCCTTGCGAGCACCATTGGCAACAAGGCTACAACGTCCAAATTCTTCGGAATACGCCGTCAAAAGTTTGCTCGAATCGCGGAATTTTACAGATTTGAGGATGATAGCTTCGGTGGTGGTAATCATAGTTTGAAAGCGCAAAATAAAACGCAAAATAAAATATTATGCGAAAACGGTGCATCCACGCTGTTCAAGCTCTTGAATCCATGCCGGAAGTGACGAGAGCTTGTTTTCACCTAACAACAAGGATTGAAGCGCTGTCTGCTTCCATAGTGTTGAGGGCAATGACGAACAGTGCTGCTTTGTAAAATCTGCTTTCTGTGGTGTTTTTATCACCGTTCCCATTTCCGTTAGTGTTTTCCATCCTTGTGTCCACCCGTGCGAAGATACCAATCAACCGCCTTTTGGATGCCTTCGCGTAACTCAATCGTATGCCTCCATCCAAGCGCGTGCAAGCGTGAAACATCCATAAGTTTGCGGGGGGTGCCGTCTGGTTTACTGGTGTCCCATTGGAGTTCGCCTTGAAAGCCCGTCAACTCCTTGATAAGCTCTGCAAGCTCTTTGATGCTGACCTCAGAACCTGTGCCGACATTCAGGAAGTCGCGCCCTTCATAATGCTTCATCAAAAACACCATTGCCTCACCTGCATCAGTAGAATAGAGAAATTCACGCATCGGTGAGCCTGTTCCCCAAACCGTGACCGATGGTGCATTTGTTTGTTTTGCCTCCACAAACTTGCGGATAAGCGCCGGAAGCACGTGTGAGGTTTGTAGGTCAAAATTATCATTCGGACCGTAGAGATTGGTGGGCATACAAGAAATTGCTCGGAAACCATATTGATCGCGGAGTGCCTCGCAGAGCTTGATGCCCGCAATTTTGGCAATAGCATATGGCTCGTTCGTGGGTTCTAACAGCCCCGTGAGCAACGCATCTTCGCGCATTGGTTGAGGGCTAAGTTTGGGGTAGATACATGAGCTGCCTAAAAAAAGGAGCTTTTTGGTGCCATTCTTGAACGCCGAATAAATGACATTATTTTGGATTTGCAGGTTTTCGTAGAGGAAATCGGCGCGGTACGTGTTGTTGGCATAAATCCCACCGACTTTTGCGGCTGCATCGAAGACGTAATCGGGTTTTTCGGCGGCAAAGAATGTCTCTACGTCGTTTTGGCGGCGCAAATCAAGCTCGTGCGAAGTACGAGTGAGGAGGTTCGTGTAGCCTTGTTGTTCCAAAACGTGAACGATTGCCGAGCCGACAAGTCCGTTATGACCTGCGATATAGATTTTGCTATTACGTTCCAT
>JANYIG010000264.1 GCA_025358765.1 Candidatus Kapaibacterium sp. | reverse complement strand
CATCACTCACCACAATATCGAGCCTGCCGTCACCGTTGAAATCCCCTGTTACCGAATATCGCGCAAGACCGCTGTTGGTAAACGGCACTTGCGCCGTCTCGTAAAACGTGCCGGGTCCCGCACCGGCTTTGGCGCGGTAGCTGTACACCGTTGGGCGGGCGGGCACAAGAGCCGTGCTTTGTGCGTTCGTTACCGTCACCCACACATCCTCGCCCGCACGGAACGGCGCGGTTGGCGTGAATGATGTCGTGTTTGTGCCGCCTCCGGAGTATGTGCCGGCGTTTGAGCGGTAGCCCGATTGACCGCCCCACACGCTGATGCGAGCCGACGGCGTGGCGGATGCTGTGGCGGTTGTCATCGGCTGGTTCCACGCGAGTGACAATCCGCCGCCTGTGCCGCCTGTGTTGGTGTTCAATGCCGGACTCCGCGAGGTGATGACCGGTTGAATCCCGTTTTTTAAAAACACACCGCCGCCGCTACCAAGAGCCAACAAATCAAGGTCTCCATCATTATCAAAATCTCCTACATTTACTCCACCGACCCCCCCGGAAGAGCCGGTAAGAAGTGGTGTGAATGACCATCCACCGTTGTTACGAAGCACGGAGAAATTTGTGCCGTCATTAACAAAGATGTCCGGGAGCGGGTTATTATCAAAATTTCCAACACACATACCGAACACTGGTCCTATTCCAGATGGGATACTTCTGATGGGGAGAATAGAAAAATTTCCCGTACCGTTATTTTCCAAAACCCTGACATTTGCCGAACCATCTTCATACACAATATCAAGATCACCATCGCCATCCATATCTGCCGCCCTCGGATTTGAAACAGAGATTGCCACTGAGCCTACTGAAAATGAGCCTGCGCCATTGTTGATTAAGACATTGTAAAACCCTGCATTGTTCGTTGCAAAAAAGTCAATATCTCCATCGTTATCAAAATCACCGCTGCACGCCCCATTAGGATTACCACCAACAATAACATTAAAAGATCCGGGGAAGTTGCCCGTGCCATCACCGAAATAGACATTTATCTGCCCGCCTGCACTAAAGTTCGTGATAGCAATGTCCAAGTATCCATCACCATTATAATCTGCTGGTACAACTGAAAGTATATCTTGTGGTGTAGGAGTCACAATGGGTCCAGTAAACGCACCTGCCCCATTATTCATAAAAACATTAATACTACTAGTACCACCACCAATATTTGCAACTGCAATATCAATCCAGCCGTCATTGTTAAAATCCCCTGTCGAAACGGAACGCCCTTGTGGAGCACCGCCGACAAGCGGATATGCCGTTGGGGAAGAAAAACCGCCTATCCCATTACCTAAGGCAATATTCATTTTTGCAAACGACAAATTATCTTCAACAATAATCGCATCTAAATTGCCATCATTATTCACATCCGCAACAGCTGTAGAAGCGAGTGAAGCGGCGATAGGAATTGTCGCAGTCTGATAAAACGTCGCCGGTCCAGGTCCAGTACCCGCTCGAAACTGCGTCACGCGCGGTTGCGTGGCAGCAAGCATTCCTCCGCCAGTGGAGATAGCATTCTTCACCGTCACGTTCACGAGTTCGCCCGGTTTGTAGGGTTTCAACGGCGTGACGGTGGCGGTGTTGCCGCTTATAGTGGCAACACCATTGGAAGGATTAAGCAAACCCGTTTGCCCACCAGACACAAACACTTGTGCGATACTCAAGGGCAGTGAAAAATTGACCTTCACGGGCGTTGTCGTAGCAACGTTTTGTGCATTGAGAACGGGGGAACGGCTGGTAATAGTGGGCGCGGGGAGGGTGAGCGCCATCGTATAATAGTCGTAATTAGGAAATGCAAGATTGATGGTCACTTGCGGAACCGTCGTAATCGTTGTTCCACCTGCGGTTCCTGCTATTTGAGAATACACGCCAGCACTTGAAGCAGCGTTTGGCAGCGTAGCAAACGAATTAAGGCTTCCAAGAGCAGCATTGCGGTCGAGCTTAATCACCGTCTGTATGGGACTGCTACCCGTGACCACCGCCCGCCAGTACTCCGTCGAACTCAGCCCCGTTAAAGCACCCGACGGGCTGCCACCAGAACCACCAGTAAAAGCCTGCACTTCCACCGTTGGATTAGGCATAGCCGTAGTCGTATTCGTGTGGCTAAATGGTAAATATTGGGTTGCAGTGCCAATAGGAAATCTGTAAATGCTGGGGTCATTCGCTAAAAACGAAGGGAGATTGCGCTGCAAGGGTCCTTGAATATACGAAGCCGCCGAACCGCCCAATATTGCCCCCGCCGCAGTATTGGCGACCGTCAGCATAGTGGCAGCCGATGTCACTATGTTCCCCTGCAAAAGGATAAGCGCACCGCCTATATTGCCAACACTGAGAATCGAGCCAAGCGTCAGCACAGCACCTACACGGTTCATAATAAAATTATTGAGTATCTCTCCGGGGGGATTGAAGGTTAAGTTCCCCGTGATAGTGCCACTACCGCCAATGGTCATATCGCTTGTAGAAGCTCCTGCAATCAAACCACCAGAAAAATCTATCACACTATTCAGGGTGATATTATTGCCGTTGAGAGCAAATATACCGGATTGCAACTTAAAGCTGCCCGCTATGACAGTGCTTCCGCCCAACTTGATACTACTCGTATTGCTCACAATCACCGAGCCGGGCATAACGGCGGGAAGTTCGTAATTATTTGCTGGGTTCTTGGGAACGCTGCCGGAATACTCCAGAGTAGCAGTATTGGAGAGATATGTTACGGCTGGAGGACCAGCAATGCTTCCATTATCCTGAATTTCCAGCGTTCCACCGCCTGCAACGTTGAGGTTGCCGCCCGCGAAAATGTTAAAAGTAACGCCACCCGGTATAATCATACGAGCAGCATTTTGAACTAGCACAACCACGCCGCTCTGGATGGCTCCACCAACTGCGGTGAAGGTGAAAGGGTTCGTGCCATCCCCGATGGTAATATTGCCGAAGATGCTCATCCCAACTGTTGCTGTAAATGAGCCACCCACAGAATTTAATATCAATGCGTCGGTAATTGCGTTTATTGTCAATTGTCCAACAGATAAGGTGCTTCCAGGAGCATTAATCGTTAGAATTCCGCCATTGATATTTAATCCAGAACCTCCAGTGAGCGCATTCAGTCCAGTCAAGCCACTGGTAATAGTAGCGGACATTGTGAACGTCGCATCATCACCAATACCAAAACCCGGATATTGAGGTCCGCCCGACCAATTAGCAGGAGTTTGCCAATTTCCATTCGCCGCACCGCCCGTCCACGTGTATGATGCTGCCATTGCATCAACGGCTCCAAGCGCGGACAACCCAAGGACAATACTTGCAAAGCGGAGTACAAAGGGCAGTAAAAAAAAGTGTGATGGGCGTTTCATAGCAGTTTAGAACAGTGGTTATCGGAAATGGTGTTTACCAACCTGTAATCTACGGAAAAACCACAGGCTGAACAAGTTACCAAAAGTCACAAAATCGCACACTACCAGTCATCAGTTGCCCCCCAAACCACAAAATCCAAAGCGGGCATATTGAATGACAGTATGCCCGCTTGTGTTGGGTAGGTTATTGCTTCTTTTTTAGGTAGTGGTCAAATAGTACATGATTGGTTGTAGGTAACGATGAACAATTTCGTTACCATGTAATGCCATTCATCTTTTTTTGAAAACGAAAGCGTCTTGCGGACATAACGACCGTTACGTTGGCGAAGGGTATTATTCCAG
>JANYIG010000261.1 GCA_025358765.1 Candidatus Kapaibacterium sp. | reverse complement strand
ATGAAATCAGGAATCAAATCTATCGGCGATATAAAATAGAGTAGGCTCGCCAGAATAATCGCTTTAGCTGACCACGATATAGAAAAATTTTTGTCGCGGAGCATTTCGTAGAGCATCTTGACGTTCTGAATCATACTTTTAACGCCGGGCGTTTTCCGTTTAGCGGACTCCACGACGTGAGCAATTTTACCGGGCAATTCACCCAATACTTTGCCTTCGTCTTCAGGTTTAACACGGCTTGCGCGGTCGTACAACTCTTCTTCGAGTTTGCGTTGTTGAGCGCTTGGTATATCGGTTGATTGTGACTGCATAGATGATTACTGAGTGTTTTGTTAATTGAAACGTGATTAAACGCCAAATTGACGGAGATGATGGTCAAGATGGAGCCATGCAAGACGTGTCCATTCTTCGCGGTTCGTTGTGCCAAAGGCTGGATGCGCTGTTGTAAGCCGTGTCGTAGGATTGGCAACGGTGTGGACAAGGTTTTTTAATATATCCACATCGTGTGCAAAATCCACGGGCTGTGAACCCGTGCCTTTCACAACGTCAAGCTCCGGTAACGTCGGTGAGTTTTTCGGGAAACCCATACCTGCCAGAATAAGCCATTTGCCGACGGTGCGAAGAAGAATATTGCTAAAATCTTTGCCCATTTTTTCACCCGTCGCAAAGCGTAATTGGTCGGCGCAATGGCATATCATCTGGTGTGGATTCATTTTACCCCATTGACGCTGACTCTCCGGCGTTATGCGCTCAATACGACTCAGAACGGATGCCACATCTGTGGGATTGGAAAGTGTCTGTTTCATAGTTGGTCAGTTAGTCAGTGGTTGCTTGGTCATTAGTCAGTGGTTGCTTGGTTATTTACCCCGTTGAAGTATGTCGAAGAGTTCATCAAGTTTCGGCGTAAGGACAATGTCTGTGCGACGATTTTTGGCGCGAATTTCGGGGGTACTGCCTGCTTCGACGGGCGCGTATTCACCACGACCAGAAGCGGTAATACGTTTTGCATCCAGCTTGCCGTCTTGCGTAAGAAAACGAATCACTTCCGTCGAGCGCATAACGCTCAAATCCCAGTTGTCCTTAATAGCGCCAAGGTTTGACACTTTTGCGTCATCGGTGTGTCCTTCGACGATGATGTTAATATCTGATTGTTTGTTCAGCGCCGCCGAAAGCTGCTTCAGGGCTGCTTTGCCGCCTTTTTCAATCTCCGTACTGCCGGAAGCAAAAAGGAGGCGATTCGAGAGCGACACATACACACGCCCGTTTTTCATCTCTACGGTCAAATCGCCTTCTTTCACACCAGCAAGCGCTTCGGCAATCTTCGAGCGCAAGCTACGAAGCGCAGCATCGCGGGCTTGGAGCTTTTGTTCTACGTCTTTCAGGCGCTGTTCGCGGGCTGCCAGGTCTTTTTGAAGCCGTGCGAGTACGGAATCTTTTGTCTTTAATTGGGACGAGGTTTCGCGCTGTTGTCCTTGTTTTTCTATTACTTCTTGTTGAACTTTTTCTAACGAATTGAGAAGTTTTTGCGTCTCTTTGGCGTTCGTGGCTTTCAGTTGGTTATAGTTGCCCGCAAGAGCCGTAAAGCGGTCAGTAAGGTCGCCCAGCATTCGTGCAAGACTGTCTATCTGAAGTGCTTGTTTGGTGATGATTTCATGCAGTTGTGCGCTGTCGGCAGAGCGCTCAGAAACGTTTGCATCAAGTTGAACAAGCGTTTTGGTCATCTGTTGCAGCATCGTTTGGAGCGAATCTGCCCGCTCTTGCTGATTATTTTTTGCGGCTTCCATCTCATCATATTTTCCCGCTGAAACGCAGGAAGACAGCACTATAGAAGCTAAAAGTAGGATAGTGTGGGTTGTCAACAACAATAATGGTGATTGTCGTGTTTTTTGCATGATAGAATGACGGTAATAATAGTATTTTCGGATAGTGTTTTTCGACAAAAAAACGGCTCTTGTAAGAAGCAAAGATACCCCTTCGCGGCGTTATATCAAACGGCTTTTTCGCAGAGCTGCAAGCAAGTGGACGAGCGATGCTTCGTCAAAGAGTTGTCGAGGAGATTTTTTTGCAATAAACCAATCGTTTCAAAAATATCATACGAGGATAGCCGTTTTCTTCTTGTAGAAAAAAGAACAAATGTTGTATCTTTGCGACGGCTTCACGCCGCCTTCAAGGTGAGCATGGTGAATAGTGAATAGAATAGACTCTCCCACTGTCTGCCCATCATTCCTTGATGCCTACTGTCCTTGATAACTACCAATTTATACCATTTCAATTTGTTCGGAGTGCACCATGAAACTGTTTTTGGCAAAAATGGAGGAGATTGCGGATTCGCTACGTGCGGAACGGAAAATCATCGCAAAACAACACGAGGAAACCAAAATCGGTGAAATCACCGCAGGGCAGGTGTTGGGCGGGATGCGGGGAATGCCCGCGCTTATATGCGATACCTCGACCGTCAATCCTGACGAAGGTTTGCGTATCCGCGGCATCCCCATTCTTGATTTGACCACGATGCAACCCGAAGATATTTTTTTCCTGCTTTGCACTGGCTCGTTCCCAAGTGCTCCCGAACGCCAAGAACTTCATGAACTTTTTAACTCCTACTCTTCCGTTCCATACTATGTTTGGAAAGTGCTGGAGGCAATGCCACAAGACTCGCATCCAATGGTGATGCTCTCGACGGCAATCCTTGTGATGGAGCGCGAATCCGCCTTCCGCAAATCGTATGACGCAGGCGTAAGCAAAGACAAACACTGGGTAGGGATGTTAGAAGATGCAATCTTGCTCATCTCCCGCGTTACGACGATTGCCGCAGCAATTTATCGCATGAAGTTTAACAAAGGCGAACGCATTGCCCCGCGCAAAGATTTAGATTGGGGTTCAAACTTTGCGTACATGTTGGGTGTAGCGGATCCAACGGGCAAATTCTCCGAACTTATTCGCATGTATCTGGTGCTGCATTCCGACCACGAAGGTGGCAATGTGAGTGCTATGACTGCAAACACCGTTGCATCGGCGCTTTCGGATGTGTTCTATTCTATGAGCGCAGGTTTGAACGGGCTTGCAGGACCGTTGCACGGCTTGGCAAATCAAGAATGTTTAGGCTATGTGCTGGAACTGCACGATAAATTTAAGGGTGTTCCCACCGACGAACAACTTGAAGAAGAACTCTGGGTGATGTTGAATAGTGGTCAAGTGATTCCGGGCTACGGACACGCTGTGCTGCGCGTTACCGACCCACGCTTTACAGCGTTCTACAACTTTGGCAAACAAAACTGTACGGGCGACCCGATTTTTGAAATCGTTGACAAACTGTTCCAAATCGCGCCACAAGTGCTGACCAAACAAGGCAAGGCGAAAAACGTGTGGCCCAATGTGGATGCTGCCTCTGGCTCGTTGTTATTTCACTACGGCATGAAAGAGTTTGAGTTCTATACAGTAATGTTCGGCGTGTCGCGCACGATGGGTATTTCGGCGCAACTCCTGATGGCACGTGCTTCCGGCTCGCCGCTTGTGCGACCAAAGAGCATTCCGACGGCTACGCTCAAAAAGATGGTTGGTATAGAATAAGACTGAGAATCGATATTTTTAGCAACAAAGCCCTGAATCATCGGTAGATTCAGGGCTTTGTTGTTTCTGGAATGTGGTTATCGCAGGAGTTTGCTATTCGTCAAAAAATGGTGACATTTCTTGAGGCAAATTAGGCGATTTTTTAATAACTTGTTTTTAAAAAAACTTCAATCCTCTCTTAACGTATGATGACTACACGCTCAAAAACACCTACACTCCTCATTGCGGCACGTGCTTGTTGCATGACAGTAATGACGGTACTTGCGCTGACATGCTGCGGTGGTGCAGAGTTTGCCAGTATGTGGAAACAATCTGCTATTGTGGTGGACGGCAATGGGGACGAATGGGAAGGGGCGATGGTTTATCTTGAAGATCAAAAATGCGCGTTTGGCATTCAGAACGACAGCACGGCTCTGTACGTGTGCTTAAAAACTGGCGACCGCGCAACACAGATGAAATTTATGGCTAACGGTCTTACACTTTGGTTTGACGGCACAGGTGGCGGCGAGAAGAATATTGGTGTGAAATTCCCCGTTGGCATGGCAGGGCTACGGGGCGATCGGGCTTCTGAGGGCGACGACATGATGCAAAGCGCACCGCAAGGCGGTATGCAAGGCAGTATGCAAGGCAGTATGCAGAGTGGGCAAATGTCCGAGGCTATGCGTCTTCGTACAGAGCAGATGTATAACACTATTGAACTCTCGCAAACAAGCACCAGTAACGACGCTGTCCGCACGACGCTTGCGATGGCATCGAAGGCGTATAAAATCAAAGCGGCAATCCGTGACACACTCGGCGTTTTGACGTACGAGATGATGATTCCTCTGAGCGGCGCTTCCTACGCTGCGGGCGCATCACTTGGCAAAACCATGAGCCTTGTTCTCGAAAGTGGTGAAATGAAAATGCCAAGCGGTACACAAGGCGGTGGTGGTGGCATGGGTGGAGGAGGTATGCGTGGAGGTGGTGGCGGTATGGGTGGAGGAGGTATGCGTGGAGGTGGAGGAGGTATGCGTGGAGGTAGTGGCGGTATGAGTGGCAATATGGGTTCTATGCGGGAGCAACTCAAACTATCATTACAAGTAAAAATCCCGACGAAACCCGGTTCATAATTCTCTTACTCTCATCCTGAGCATAAGCGGTTATTGGGCGAATTTGTAGCCCACACCATGCGCGGTAAGGATGTATCGGGGGTATTTCGGATTGGGTTCAAGTTTTTGGCGTAGCCATGCGATATGCGTATCTACAGTACGCGTGGTTGGCATGGCATCGTAACCCCAAACATTATTCAAAATATTTTCGCGGGAAAGCATCCTACCTCGATTTTCGAGAAGATACAGCAATAACTGAAATTCCTTTGCCGAAAGTTCAAGCGGAACGTCATTTTTACACACTTCCATCCCGCGTACATTCACGACGACATCACCGAACGAAAATGATTCCCCGAATGCCTCTTGCGAATTATCTTTTTCGCTTTTTTCGATTGTACTACGCCGCAAAAGTGCTTCAATTCTCGCCAAAAGCTCCAACATATCGAATGGTTTTGTTAGATAATCATCCGCGCCAAGTTTTAAGCCAACCACTTTATCCGTAACCTGTCCCCGTGCGGTCAGCATAAGAATAGGCGTTTGCAGACCACTTGCTCGCACGTCGCGGCAAACATCGAAGCCATTTTTTTGGGGCAGCATCACGTCGAGCAGAATAATATCGAACGCCTTTTCTAACGCTATTTCTACGCCCCGAACACCATCCGATGCGGTCTCGACGGCAAAACCTTCTGCATTCAGGCGGTCGGTAATGGTCAAGACAAGCCCCATGTCGTCTTCTATGAGAAGAATGCGAGGAAGTATTGAGTTGTGGTCATTCGTCATTGGTTCTTGGTCATTTACTGTTGATTCGATTCTCTTCGGCTTCCGTTCTTGTCGGCAGGTGAATCGTGAAGGCACTGCCTTGATTCAGAGCGCTTTCCACGGTGACACGTCCGCCGTGCTGCGTCACGATATGCTTCACGAGCGTAAGTCCAAGCCCATTGCCGTGAATCTGAGCATCAACAACGTGTTTGGAACGATAGAACGGATCGAACATTCGTTTTACATCGTTCGGTGCAATGCCGATGCCGAAATCTCGCACCATCACTTGTATCTCGGACGATGTTTGTTTAACCGCAATCTGGACGCACGTACTTTCGCCACTGTATTTAACAGCATTGGAGAGGAGATTTTGCAAAGCAGACGTGAGTGCTGGTGTATCAGCATTTACAGTGGGTATCTCTGGTGGAATCAAACATTCAACGGCAAAACTGCCTTCTTCAAGCATGAGGCTACACGCCTTGAGCGCCTGCTCAATAATGTCCTGTATGGCTGCGGGCTGAAAATCGTAAAAGCGCCGCCCCGACTGGATTCCAGCAAAAGTAAGCGTTTGTTCTACCATTTCCCACAAACGATTGATTTCCCGCTTGATAACGGCTCCATAGCGCTGCGTTTGTTCCGGTGTCCGCACGATGCCATCGGCAAGATTCTCGCTTGCAGAGCGCACTACGGCAAGCGGCGTACGAAACTCGTGCGATATGCCCGCTACGAACTGCATTTGTTGGCGCATAAAACGTTCGGAGCGCGCCGTCGCAATCAGCACAACAATCATACCGCCACCCAACACCATCAATATCCCGAAGCTCACCGCCAGATTCCGCCAACGTATGGATTGGACTTCATTCTCTAACGAACCAGCACGATGACTTACTTGGAGTTGCCATACTTCAACGGGGTCGAAGGGGCGAGGTCTTGCTTTGACCGTACCGCTCTTGGAATTACGCCCCTCGCGCGACTCTTCTGGTTCTTTGGAAAGGTTTTTGAAGGTCGTATCCACATCACTCAGCAACAACGATAACCGTGACGAGAGTCTCCGTGCAATAAAACGGCTGTCGCGCCCAGTCACAGGCGGCATCAGGGCAGTTGGCAAAACAATATCCGCCGAAACCAATGCCCCACCCGATGGTTCGGAAGAATACAACACATTGCGGGCGTTCGTACGCTGAGTGACAGCAAACGTGTAGGAAGCGCTTTCGTTCAGCGCAAAATGCTGATGTGCCAGCTCGGGAATCACCGTGCGGGTAATATAGTCGCGGTTTATTTGTAGAATCAGATAATCAACACCAATATCAGTAAATGAGCTACTACCAGAATCCGGCGCAAACGGCATAAGAATGTACGTAAAATCATCGGTAACACGGCTCACGGGAAATGGCGTTGACGTGCGGATTTTGGGTACGGCTCCATTCCATGATGCCCGCTTAAATGTGCCAGATGCCGTGTCGAACAGCATCACGCTTGTCGAATCAGACCCAATCGCATACCAGATATCAACAAATAATTCGTTGTCCGCTCCTGTTCTCCATGTCGAGCATCGCCGCGCAATTTCATGGGAAATGCTATCGAAACCAGCGTTTGCAGGCAAAACAAAGTGTTGTTGTAATGCCACAAGCCGTTGATTAAAATCCCACGTAAATTGGAGCGCCGAACGCTGGAGCGCCACGCGCAGATGGTCGCCTTCACGCTCGGAAAGCTCGCCAATCCAGCGCCACTGCAATACAGCCAACAGCGGCAGGAGCATCAAAAGCAATCCTGCCGTGAGCGTAATGGGCGATATGCGGCGTTTGAAAAACATTATATGCCAAAAATATAGGGACGAATGTTATTGTCGTATTATTTTCCTCTGTACGGCACACCGCTTGTAATCCAGTCCGCAGCCGGAGCGCCTTTGAGGTAATGGTCAAAATATTCTTTCATTTTTACGGCATAATCGTAGCGATTCGCATACTTCCGAGGATGATGCGGTTCCTTGCGGTATTGTAGGAAAATCGCATCTTTCCCCAAACGGCGCATTGCCAGATACATCTCTATGCCTTGCGTCCAGGGTACTGCGTCGTCGTCGTCACCAAACATCATCAGCGTGGGTGTTTTGATGCGGTCTGCAAAAAACAATGGCGAATTGTCAACGTATAAATCACGCCGCTCCCAGAGCGTAGAACCGATGCGACTTTGCGAACGTTCGTACTGAAACATTCGCGCTAACCCTGTGCCGTAACGGATACCGCCGTACGCACTGGTCATGTTCGCCACCGCCGCGCCCGCCACTGCTGCTGCGAAAAGATCGGTTTGAGTAATCATGTACATCGTCTGATACCCACCCCACGAATGTCCGTGTAGCCCGATTTTCTGCGGGTCGGCGATGCCCATGTCAATAATTTTTTGTACGCCCGGCATGATGCACTTCATCGCTGATTGTCCGGGAAGCCCGTTCACATAACGCACATCCGGCAAAAACATCGCATATCCATTGCTTGCATACAGCCCGAACGCTGGACGGCTGCCCACAACAGGCATCTGGAAATCAAACAAACGGTCTGAGGAAATTTCGTAGAAATAAACCACGACCGGATACCGTTTGCCCGGTTCGTAGTTGCCGGGTTTGATCAACACACCCTGAAGCGGTGTCCCGTCCGTACTGTGCCATTCCACGAGTTCCGCTGCCCCCCACGCGAACGGCTCCGTCTGCTTTTGCAAATCCGTAAGCTTTTTCGGCGCTTTGAACGTAGAATCTGTCAGCCACAAGTCAGGATATTGGCTGTACGACATTTGCGAGAACACAATCTGTGATGCGTTTTGCGCTTTCACGATACGGGGAAAACGTTTTGTATCGTCCAGTAGCCGCTTCACACCTTGTTTCCCGACGGTGGCGGCAAAAATTACATTGTTCTTTTTGTGGTTATGAAAGCCCAAAAGCATAAGATTGTCGCCGTCGCGGAAGAATGTACGCGTTGTGTCGAGCCGTTGCACACGCAACGTGTAATCATTTTTGCGCCCTTCGCCAGACGTAAGATTTTGTGCGGCTCCTGTGGCACAATCGAACTGCCAAAGGTCGAATTTATCGTACAAAATCACCCCTTTATCGCCCTTTTCATCAGCAACCCAGCCAGCAATACCAAATGGAGGCGGTTCGGCGGGATGGTCATCCTCATCGTCCCAAAACCCGACGGATAGCTTCTCCGTGAGGTTGCGCGTGGTTTTGGAGCGTACGTCGTACAACGACCACTGCTTTTTGTCGTAAAAAAGCGCATAACTGCCGTTGGGTGATAAGTCGAGCGCATAATCAATTTTCGTTGCAAACTTCGTACGTTCGCCCGTGCCAACATTCACGATATAGCCGTCGTTGTACGTGCCTGCCCACGTGACTTCCTTGCGATACGGTGCGTCCGAGCGTCCGAGCGCAACTGTGCGTTGCTCATTGAACTCCACACTTGGCATATCGCGGTCAGCAATAAGCGTAGCACGTTTCGCCTCGAAGTCATACACAGCAGTATTTGTGCGGTCTTTCAGTTGCTCCCAAAGTTTTTTCTGATGAATATTCGTAAACGGGTCATTCCAATGCCATACATCACCCTCGACTGCCTTTGCGATGGCTACTGGATTATAGAGGTTTGCCTCCGCCGTGTCCGACGCTGTATTGTCCACTGTCCCCGTTGAATCGTAGTATTCAAGCGCTTTGTAGCCGAAGATGAGTTTTTTGCCATCAGGCGACCACGCAAGGGTGTTTTTGGATGGCAACATCCATGTTTTGGGTGCATCTGTATCACGCACCAATACTTGTGCTGATGAATTGCCAGCCGCATTCCCAGCAGACATGTCCCAAAGTTTGAGTGTTGCGGGCGAAGTCGTACCCGTTGTGCTGGCACGAGCAGCAAGATACGCCAGCTTTGTACCAGCTTTTTGCCATGTAATGCTTGTAAACGCACCCAGTGTGAGCGTGTCAAGCGTTGCGCTCATTGTTGCTGTTGTATCCGCCGATGTACGATTGAGAGAAGAGTTCAGTGCAATATTTAGCGCAATATTCAGTAACGCACCTTTGTTTGCTGTATCCAAAATGGCGTAGGTAAATGCTGTTGCACTTGAGTCAAAAGCAAATTCCTTCACAAACGGCAGCAGTTTTTCCTGCCCGTCGCTCAAACGCTTGAGAACAAGCATTGTTCCGGGTTCTGGCTTTTTATCTTTTTTTGCTTCCGATGCTGCGGGCTTTTTCGCGGCGGTAGAATCCTTCGGGGTAGTCGTTTTTGGCTCTTTCGGTTCTTTGCGATTTTTTGTGAAGTGAACTGCTACCCAGCGCGAATCCTCGGAGAGCGTGAATTTTGCGACATTCTCAAACATCGTCTGTTTGCCCGTTGCCGTTTCTACGATACAAAGAGCATTATCGGGGCGATTATCAGGTTTTGCTTTTTCGGCAACAAGGAATTTCGGCGCAACAGTCACAGCCGCCCAACGCCCGTCGCGCGTGAATTGCACCCGCGAGCCACGCTCAATGCTATAGGTTTGTTTATTTTGCAGTGCTTGAATTTTTGCGGTCGGGTCGCCTCTATCCGGTCGTTCCACGTAACCAAGCCATTTGCCATCGCTCGACAGCGTTGGTGCGTCTATCGCTTTGAAGCGCATAGCATCATCGAATGTCATTGCCCGTTTTGCCGGAGCAGATTGAGCAAAAACGGAACAGTGGCAAATAATGCCATAAACAAAAAACAGTGCGAACAGAAGAAGAGGGTTGATACAATGCCGTCTCAAAGGTATCATCGTCATGCAGGAATGAGGGTTGAAGGATGGTTAATTATTTTGATGAGAATGTTATAGATTCCGCATCCACGCAGCGCGGAGAGCGAGTTGACGTTTGTAAGGATTAGCTGCAAGTTCAAACAGATGGTATTGTTCTTCCTTGCGACTATTCATTGTCAAATGGAGTGTCAGGTTTTTGCCGCCGCGCAAAAGCGTCAGACTATATGCTTTTCCGATGTCGCGTTTGAGCAAAAGCGCCATAAATTGTTTTGCGTTTATTGTTGTCACCGATTCGCCGTTCAAGCCAATAATGGTATCGTTTTCCCGAAGACCAGCGCCGTCGATTGTTGTAAGGGTGTTCAGGTAATCCGTAATCACGAGTTTTCCGGGCAACCCCGTCACCTTGAATCCCGCATCCGACAGGTCTTGGTCGGTGATTAAGGTCTCCCGATAGATAATGCCTAATTTTTCGTAATATTCTTTAATGGGCAGGGGGTTCGCATGATGAACGTAATGCTCAAAAAAGACTGCAATCTCGGGATAGGTGAGCTTTACAAACTCCTCGATAAATGTTTTTTCAGGAAACGGCTGATTGGGTCCGTAGAGTTTTGCTAATTCCATCACGACCTCCCGTAAACCCCGCTTCCCGCCAGAAAGCTCCAGCAACCGAATGTCCAACAAGCCCGCCACAAGCGCCCCGCGCTGGTAGATATTGCCGTATTGCAGCTGACCGTCCCGCGTGTAGGACGTAAGCGACAAGCGACTAAGGCTACAATTCCGATCGTAGAGCGTCGCATCGGTACCGATTTTCTGACTAATATCCGTCAAATACGCCGTGATTGTTTTTAACCCCGATCGAAGCTGCATTGCGTGAGCAGCCCATTCCGTCACGCCTTCGTAGAGCCACAAGTGTTCGGATGCAGTCGGCGTGACGAAGTTGAATTTTTCGATAATTTCGCTATGAACATTGAGCGGAATAACGATATGGAAAAACTCATGCGCGGCGATATCCGTCACGAATTTCCCCAGTTGCGGCGTGTATTCTTCTTCCTCGAACACATACTCGGAACTGTACGAATGCTCCCACGCGCCGTACGTCTGGTCTTCAAAGTGGTAAAGAAACGTATAACGTTGCACGGGCATTTCTTTGATAAAATCGCCCGCAGCTGTGAGCATTGTTTGCATTGCACCCAAAAGCTGTTCGGATTTCACTTTGTCGGTTTTGGAATACGTATAAATTTCAATTTTTGCGCCACGCACCTGTGTTTCCGCCTTTGTTAGCCGACCTAAGAGAATTGGTGAATCCACAATATGGTCGTAGTTTTTAGCATGGAAAACGCCAATGCTGTCTGCCTCCAACGCAGTACCCACACGCCATGCCGCCGGATGACTAATAGTGATGTCAAGCGGAATACTCTGCATCCCGCTTGGGAAGCCAAATACTGCTTGTCCGTTAATCAGCGCATGGTCGTTTTCGAGCGAGGAGCCGCACATAAGGTCAATTGGGTCTGCGGTCATCGGCGTATCCCATGTTTCGGCAATGGAGTAGCGTATTTCGGTGGCTTTCGCAACGTTTTCAATTTTCCACTGGTTCGTGGAAATACGCTTGGTTTTGAGCTTCTCCCCTTTTTTATCGAATGCCTCAAACGACCGCACGTATTTACCCATATCCATCACTTGATACGCACCGGGAGCGGTGGATGCAAATTGGTACACAGCGTTTTCGGGTTTGAGGTTGTTCACCCGCACCTTCACCTTAAACGTATCGTCGGAACGGTCGTTTAGATTCACATGATAGGAAAGCGTTTTTGCAACTTTTGCGTAGGCTGTCCCCGAAACAAGAAGCAGAGCCAATATGAGAATGTGAAATGTCTTCATTCAGAATGAGGTGAAAATTTATGCGAGAATTTCGACAGCGTCACCTACGTTGAGCGTTCCAGCGCCGTTATGAATCAGGTTTTGCCCAAAAAGAATTTTTTTTCCGTCCACACTTTTGCGGTAGGTTTTGAGCGTTACCACTGGTTCTTTGCCATGATGAATGTGTGCCGTTGTTTGGTCAATTGTGGGAATGTTGCACCGCGCACAAGGTTTGACGAGGTCGAACGTAATACCGCCAATGCGAATGCGTCGCCAACAGTCTTCAGCAAATGCCTCGCAACCGGTGACAATAATATTCGGACGAAAACGGTTCATTGGCACTGAAGCGCCGCCGGAAGCCATGATGCGCGTGTTTAAGTCGTTCAATGACGCTTCAGAGATAAGTAGGAGCGGATATCCATCAGCAAATGATGTTTGATCGGTCGGGCGCACAGCGTACTCTTTATCTACCAGCCGCACAAAACCACGTTCCATATGAACCAACCGACACGATATTCCCAAAAAAGCAGAAAGCCACGCAGCCGCCTCCGCGCCTTGCGACACCACACGAACCGTATCATCCCATATAACTGCGTCAAACGCTGCGCCTTCTTCTATATTCTGCACAGTGAGTGGCTGCATATTCGGCGCATGAAGCGTTACGCCATCATCGGTCAGTATCGGCTCTATGAGCGCCATCCGAGCATGTTCGCGTTGCGTCAAAAATCGCCCGTGTTCGTTGACAATCAAAAAACGTCGGTCGCCCACAAGCCCCTGTGTATCAAGCGCGGCAGCGGCAATGGAAAAACCTTTGCAGGATTTGATTGGATGGCAGGCAAGTTCGGTAATGGTGACGGATTGCATCATTGCTCAAAGTGAGATTACGGTTTGATAATATACGGCTCGTTCAAACTACGAAACTTCCATGAACGATGCAATGGCAGACGCAAGCAAAAATCAGAGCAAGCCCCACACATCCGCTTAGATTGTGCTATATTTGCAATCATTCATCATCAATATCTGCAACACCTGAACTCCCTCGTCATCCATGAAGCACCGTTTTATCGCACGTATCGTCATCGTTGTCGCTACATTCTGTACGTTCATACACGCAAATGCCCAAACCAAACCACCAACTGAGTCCGCGCTTTCAGCCGGCATTGATGCACTGTATTCGATGCGATTGGCAGATGCCCGCGCTATGTTCGACAGCATTATCGCCAATAATCCTTCGGAGCCGCGTGCATACTTGTTTCGCTCGTTGGTATATCTTTGGCGGTATTTGTTTGACTATAGTACGCCGGATTACGCGGCGTTTGTGGCGGCATCGGAAAAAGCGATTGACGTAGCCGAAGCCGCTATGAAGAACACTAATGACAACGCGGCTGCAAACCACGCCCGCATGGTAGTTGGTTTGAGTTACGGATTCCGCGCTATTGCGAACTTGCGGGCGGAAAACGTGGTCAAAGGCACGTTGGATGCCCGTTCGTGCTACAACTACCTGACGGATGTTCTCAAGCGCAATCCCTCGGAGTACGACGCTTACGTGGGTATGGGCATTTTTCACTTTATGTTGGGTGCAATCCCGAAAAACACACGCTGGTTAGCAAATCTGGCGGGGCTTAAAGGCGATCGTGACTTGGGGTTGCGCGAATTGCAGATTGCTGCCGAAAAAGCGCCGTTTGCCGCCAATGATGCAAAAATGATGCTCGGCATCATCTCTGTTTACTACAACAATGACTACGACAAGGGTTTGACGTATCTCAATGACTTGTTGCAGCGCTACCCAAACAACATTCCTGTGCTGTACACCATCGGCAACGTGCAAGCGTACTTAAAAAAACTGCCCTACGCGCTTGAATACTACAAGCGTTTGAATCAAGTGGCGGACACAAATTTTTCGTCGTTTGTGCAGTATTCAAGTTATCGCATGGGTGAAGCGTATTTCCGCTTGGGCGATTTTACAAACGCGAAGCCATATCTGCAAAAATTCCTCAAAGGCAAGATGGAACGCTCGTTCCGGGTAAATTCACTGTTTCGATTAGCCCTCATAGAGGAGTTAGAAGGCAGGCGGGAACAGGCGGTGAAGGGCTACAAAAAAGCAACAGAACTTTTTGCCATCGAAACAGAAGACCAATATGCAGCGCGAAAATGTAAGGAGCTTGCGAAAACACCAATGGATGACGCACAAAAGCAGCTTTGGCGCGGTGTGAATGCCGTTGAATCCTTGCGGTTTGCGGAGGCAGAACAAACGCTGCGACCGCTTGCAACCGCAACAAACAATGAAGCTCTCTCGAAGGAGGTTCGCGCTGAGGCGCTCTACCACTTGGGCGAGGCAACTCGCCGCCAACAGCGTACCGCCGAAGCGCTCGCACTGTACCAACAAACGATTGATGCCCAGCCTGAACGCGAAAAATGGCTTATTCCTTGGAGCTACTACCAGATGGCAGAAATCGCGTATAATGCTGGCGACCGCAACCGCTCAAAGGCGCTGTTGGACAAGGCACGAGCATTTTCTGGCTATGATTTTGAGAATTGGTTAGAGTTTGCGCTGGAACGCGATGTGACGATGTTGAAATAGGGCAAAATGAGTGATGAGCGTTCCGACAGGATGAATGTTTGCCATTCACTTCATCCTTTGTATATTTGGCTGCGAACCGCATTGCAGCTTCATTTCGTGGAATAATCCCAATACATAACACCATAAAGAAAAACGATGAAAAACGACGAAAAATACGGTAAAATTTTAGCTATTGACGATAACGAAGACGTACTGCTTTCGCTGCGATTGCTGTTAAAACAACATTACGCCCTTGTTCATTGCGAGACCAAGCCGGAAGCCATTCCCACGCTGCTTAGAAACGAGCGCTACGACGTGATTTTGCTCGATATGAACTTCACGAAAGATGTGAGCAGCGGCGAGGAAGGTTTTCACTGGCTTGGGCGCATTTTGGAACTCGACCCGTCGGCTGTGGTGGTGATGATTACTGCCTACGGCGACATGGATACCGCCATCCGCGCCATTAAACAAGGCGCAACAGATTTTGTGCTGAAGCCATGGGAAAACGAAAAACTCCTCGCCACGATTTCTTCGGCAATGAATCTTTCCGGCACAAAACGCGAGGTAGAAACGCTGAAATCTCAAAAAACAGCGCTCCGTTCTGCGCTTTCCGCAATGGCGGATAAAAACGCCCCCGCGCACGATTTCATCGGGCAATCGGAGGTGATGCAAACCATAAACACGCTGCTCGACAAAGTGGCAAAAACCGATGCGACAGTGCTGATTTTGGGTGAAAATGGCACGGGCAAAGAAGTCGCTGCACGGGAACTACACCGCCGTTCGGCACGGTCGGGCGAGGTGTTTATCAGCGTGGATATGGGTGCTATCAGCGAGACGTTGTTCGAGAGCGAGCTATTTGGTCACACCAAAGGCGCGTTCACCGATGCGAAGGAAGACCGTGCAGGGCGCTTCGAGATTGCATCCGGCGGAACGCTTTTTTTGGATGAAATTGGGAATCTCTCGCTGCCACTGCAAGCAAAGTTGCTGACCGTGCTGCAAAATCGCACCGTTACACGTGTTGGAAGCAACAAACATGTTCCGATTGACATTCGCCTCGTTTGTGCGACGAATATGCCGCTGTACGAAATGGTCGAAAAAAAACAATTCCGTCAAGACCTGCTGTACCGCATGAACACGGTCGAAATCAACCTTCCACCACTTCGCAAGCGCTCCGAAGACATCCCGCTTTTGGCGGAACATTTTTTACGCCAATATTGCGCGAAGTATCGCAAACCCGTCAAATCCTTGTCGCAATCGGCGCTGAAAAAACTCACGTCTTACCCGTGGCGCGGCAATGTGCGCGAGCTTCAGCACACGTTAGAACGTGCAGTAATAATGAGTGACGACGAAAAAGTGTTGCAACCAAGTAGCATAGCGCTTTCTGCGGTGGAAGCGAATAACGACAACGTTTCCAACCTTGCCATCGAAAATTTCAACCTCGAAGACCTCGAAAAACTTGCCGTCCGCAAAGCACTCTCGAAACATAGCGGGAACGTCAGCCACGCAGCAGAGGAGCTTGGATTGACGCGGGCTGCGCTGTACCGACGCATGGAGAAATATGGATTATGACTATCGCCGTCCGCAAATATTTTCGCCTTCAGTGCATCGTACGCGTGTTGGCGATTGCCGCAACGCTGTTATTGTTGCTCTACCTTGCCGCAAATACGGCGCTGTACGCAAGCATGGCGATTGTGACCGTGTTGGCGGTGGCGCAAATGTGGGGTTTGATTCGGTATGTGGAATCCACGAACCGCCAGCTATTGCGCTTTTTGGAGGCAGTGCAATACGCGGATTCGTCGCAGCATTTTGCGCCGGATGCACTTGGAAGCTCGTTTCAAGAGCTTTCGGATGCGTTTAACAAGGTTTTATCGCAGTTTCAGCATATCCGCTCCGAAAAAGAAGAGCAATACCAAGCGGTGCAGACAATTTTGCAGCACGTCGGCATCGGGCTTCTCTCCTTCGACCAGCACGGGGCGATAGATTTTATCAACCCTGCAGCCCGCAAGCTCTTGAATATTCCACATCTACGATTTATTCGCGATTTGGAGCGGCATGTACCAAGCGGGAAGGCACTCGCGGCGCAGCTTTCCGCCATGCAAGCAGGTGAAAAAGCGCTCGTGAAGCTGGTTGTGGATGATGAGCTGCTGCAAATCGTTGTGGCAAGCACGAAATTCCGCATGAGCGGACGCGAGTTTACGTTGGTGTCGCTGCAAAACATCGTCAGCGAACTCGAAGAAAAAGAGATGGAAGCGTGGCAAATGCTCATTCGTGTGTTGACGCACGAGATTATGAATTCGATAGCGCCCATTTCGTCACTGTCCGACACCATCAACAGCCTTCTATCACAGGATGCAAGCGCTTTACAGCAAACGGAGACCGTAACGGATATTCGCAGCGCAGCACAAACGATTCACAAGCGTAGCATAGGATTGATGCGCTTCGTGGAGAATTACCGCAATCTTACCCGCGTTCCCAAACCCGATTTTAAGCTCTTTGTGATTGCGGAACTCTTTGCAACCATCCACGAATTCCTGCGCCCGCGATTAGAAGCGGCTTCCGTGACGTTGGTGGTGGATGTTCAACCGCCTACGTTGGAGCTTACCGCCGATGAAAAACTGTTAGAACAAACCTTAATCAACCTCGTTATCAATGCAATCCACGCGCTGGAAGGCAAACGCAATCACAGCCCCACGATTCGCCTCACAGCACGACTGAACGAGCGTGGGCGCGTGGTGATGTACGTGGCAGACAACGGCGCTGGCATTGTGCCGTCTGCGTTGGAGAAGATTTTTATTCCGTTTTTCACCACCAAACCCGACGGCTCCGGCATTGGCTTGAGTTTGGCGCGGCAAATAATGCGATTGCACGGAGGCAGCATCACGGCTCAGTCGCAGCCGGAACACGGCACGACGTTTACGCTGCGGTTTTGAGGCGAAAGTCATGCGTTAATCACTGCTTGATTCCGTATATTTGTTTTCCCTCACCCCAATTCTCTCCCCAATCCTCTCCCCTCACGAAGGCGTGGCGGGCGAGAGCTTTCTATCCGGCTTCTTTGCTTTTGGGAGAAGGTTGGGATGAGGGGAATACCGCAAGACTTTTTTCACAAATGTACAATCATGATGACACACCGCAATACTTGGATGCTCGCGGCTTTGCTGCTGGTTTGTGCAGCTTCCGCGTTTGCACAAGAGACACAAGAACGGCATGTGCCAGCGCAGCGCGTGGTGGCACAAAGTGGAAAAGCGCAGGAACTGAAATGGAATATTATCACGACAAACAGAATCAGCGTTGAAGAAGTGCGCTTGGACAGCTTGCTTGCTGATAGGTTGTATGCCTACAAGCAGTCGTCGCGCTATGAACGCTCTACAGGGCAAGCAAGTGTCCTCAAACGCTTGTTCGTTGGCGATATTGAGAAAATGACCCACAGTTCGTCAATGAGTCCTTGGTACTCGATAGGTGGGGCATTTGTAACGTCAATGATTGCGGGTGGAGTCAATTCTTCTCCCTATGGAAATACTGAATTTTTACGCGGCGCTTTATTGGGCGGTGCTGTAGGGTTTATTATCGGCGCAATTATTGACAACCCGGGTCACGATTCCTACGACCTCACAAAAAAGACGACTGCCGAAAAATGGCTGCTGTTAACAGATTTACTCGTCTCTGGCGCATCCAGCCGGAAGTAGCATCAATTCACAATTTCATGGAAGGACAGGACAATGCAAACAACTCTTATGCTTGATGATACCTTGCTTAAGCAGGTACGGGAGTTTGACAAAGACCAATCGGTTGATATGTTGGTCAATGAGGCATTACGGCTGTATGTGCAAATGCGTGTGCAGGAGAATATACGCGAGCTACGCGGCGCATTAGCGTGGAGCGGCGATTTACCCAAGCTTCGAGAGCAACGCCATGAAGATATTCGTTGACTCTTCTGTATGGATTGACTACTTTAATGGCAGCCCAACACCACAGGCAGACGCGCTGGATGCAGCACTGCGTCACGAGCAAGTTCTTATGGGCGACCTTATCCTCACAGAGGTTTTGCAAGGATTTCGCCATCAACGTGATTACGACGTAGCAAAGCGGCTCTTGCTTGCCTTGCCGTTTTATACCATGCTCGACAGGGATATTGCTGTGCAAAGCGCCGACCATTACCGTTTTCTTCGTTTGCAAGGGATTACCGTTCGCAAAACGATAGATTGCCTAATAGCGACATTTTGCATACACCACAATTTGCCCCTGCTTCACGCAGATAATGATTTTGAGCCGTTTGTAGAATATTTCAACCTGAATATTTTTCAGCTATGATTGCCGGAAGGAGCATTGATTAACACTCTTCATGCGAATTAAGGGTTAATTTTAACGGTTATTTCGTGTTCTTCAACACCAACCCTCGTAATGCTATGAACAGAACATATTGCCTTGCGTTCTTTTCCTGCCTGTGTGTGGAAATGGCTCCCGCGCTTGCACAAGAGGCGCAAGAACAGCCCGTGCCAGCGCAATGTATAATTGCTCAAAGCGGCAAAGCACAAGAGGCGGACTGGGATATTGTAACTGCTGACCAAACCAGTGTTGATGGTGTGCGCTTGGATAGCCTTGTAGCTGATACGTTATATGTTTCCAAGCGGTTGTCTCGTTTTGAATGGGCGGGCGGAAAAGATCGACGGATACAAGCGTTACAGATTAGCACTATCACGAGTATCAGGTATAGTCCTCCATCTGTCGCACTATGGTATGGAATTGGCGGTGGGGTTCTTGCAAGTATTTTCCATGGAACGCTTACATATGCAGCCAGCGGGGGACGCGAGCAGCCAAATTACTCAGCCCCCGCAGGTTGGGGTATTTTATTTGGATTGATAGGATTAGTCAAAGACATATCATCTCGAGATTCCTACGACCTCACAAAAAAGACGACTGCCGAAAAAGGACTGCTGATAACAGATTTACTCGTCTCCGGCGCATCCAGCCGGAAGTAGCACAGATTTCGTTCGTAACAATTTTTCTCACTATAAAACCTCACAAACACTATGGACGGCGGATTACTCGTAGCCAAAACCCTTGCTTCGCAAGGCGTGACAACACTTTTTACGCTCTGTGGCGGACATATTGCGCCGATTCTGATTGGCTGCAAAAACGTGGGCATCCGTGTGGTGGACACGCGCCACGAAGTCAACGCCGTCTTTGCCGCCGACGCTGTTGCGCGGCTGACGGGCATTCCGGGCGTGGCAGCAGTCACGGCGGGTCCGGGCGTGACGAACACGATAACCGCCGTCAAAAACGCACAAATGGCGCAGTCACCGCTTATCCTCTTGGGTGGCGCAACCGCAACCGTGCTGAAAGGGCGTGGTTCGTTACAAGATATTGATCAGATGGCGCTTATCAAGCCGCACGTAAAGTGGGCGGTGAGCATCAAACGTGTACGCAACATCCCCGACGTGCTGCGCGAGGCGTTCCGCGTGGCGCTGTCTGGCGTTCCGGGTCCGGTGTTTGTAGAATTGCCGATAGATACGCTTTTCCCGCAGGCGATTATCCGCGAATGGTATGGCATCAAGTCCGGCGACACAGGCGCAAAGAGCCTTCCGCAGAAAATTCAGCAACAAGCCATCCAGTGGTATTTAAAACGCCATTTGGATGCGATGTTCGACCAAGCGGACGCGGCGCAAAACCTAACGGATAAGCAGAGCGACGAGCCTGTGCGCGGCGAGTTCAAGCAGATTCCGCGTTCCGGTGCGGAGCAGGTGGCGGCTATTCTGCGTCGTGCCGAACGCCCCGTGATGGTGATAGGCAGCCAGACGATGCTGAACGCTCGCAAGGCGCATGAATTGGCGCTGGCGGTGGATAAACTCGGTATTCCTGTGTATCTTTCCGGCATGGCGCGGGGACTGCTCGGCACGGAAAGCGCGTTCCAGATGCGGCACAAACGCAAAGAAGCGCTCCGTGAAGCAGATGTGGTCATCCTTGCGGGTGTTCCGTGCGATTTCCGCTTGGATTACGGCAACCACATCAGCCGCCGTGCGAAGCTCGTTTCCGTCAATCGCTCCGAAGAAGATTTGACCAAAAACCGCACCCCCGACGTGGCGCTGCTTGGCGACCCGATGGAGTTTTTGTTGGCGCTGGCGGACGCGACCCACCTCGACCAATCTACGCTCAGTACGCATCATTCCACGCTTCGCAACCGCGATGCCGTTCGCAACGACGATATTGCGCGGCAGGCAGCCGAGACGATGGGCGAGTACCTGAATCCGCTTCATCTCTGCCGCGAGCTTGACAAACACTTGGCGGACAATAGCGTTATTGTTGCCGACGGCGGGGATTTTGTGGCAACCGCCTCGTACATCGTGCGACCGCGAACGCCGCTTGCATGGTACGACCCGGGCGTATTCGGAACGCTTGGCGTGGGCGCGGGTTTTGCGCTTGGCGTGAAGGCTATCAAACCCGATGCGGAGGTATGGATTTTTTACGGTGACGGCTCGGCGGGTTATAGCATTGCGGAGTTTGATTCCTTTGCGCGGCACGGCATGGGTGTTATCGCAGTAGTGGGGAACGATGCGGGCTGGACGCAGATAGCCCGTGACCAAATCACCTTGCTCGGCGATGATGTCGGCACGGTTCTTGCACGAACAAATTATCACGACGTGGCGCGAGGCTTTGGCGGCGAGGGTGCCGTCGTACAACGTGCCGATGAACTTGGAAGCGTGATTGCCCAAGCAAAGCGTTCGGCACGTGAGGGCAAGCCATTCCTTATCAATGCGCTTATCGGAAAAACCGAATTTCGTAAAGGTTCACTTTCCATGTAGCTTTTCATGGAGCTTTCCATGCGATTTTTTATACCATTCCACGCTACGGTATCACTGTTGATGCTGTATTCGATACCGTTTCTCTATGCCCAAAACAAGGTACAGAGCCACGCGCAGAAGCATGAACACATTCACCTACCGACGGTATCCCCACGTTCAGCACCACTGCAATTCCAACGCCTTTCCCTTGACAAAGGTCTCTCGCAAAGCTCTGTACACGCCATTTTGCAAGACTCAAAAGGTTTTTTATGGGTCGGCACGCAAGAAGGATTGAACAAATATGACGGTTACAAATTCACCGTTTACCGCGCAAAATCCGGCGACTCAACCATGCTTTCCAATAGCTGGGTGCTGGCGCTGTGCGAGGACAAACAAGGAAACATCTGGATTGGAACCAAAGGCGGCGGGCTGAATTGTTTTAACCGTCGCACGAACAGTGTTACGTCGTATCAAACAACGCCGGGCAGGAGCAATTGCCTGAGCAGCAACTTCGTCAATGCCGTCTATCAAGACCGCTCTGGCGCGTTGTGGATAGGGACGGATAACGGTCTGAACCGCTTCGACGCTGCTACGGGGAGCTTCCGGCAGTTCCTGCACGATGCGTACAACCAGAAAAGTTTGAGCGGAACGTTTGTGTTTTCCATTGCCGAGGACGCAGACGGGCAACTTTGGGTGGGAACGGATTACGGTCTGAACCGCTTTAATCCTCGCACACAGGAATTTGAATCTCTGTATTTCGAGGTCAATGATTCCACCATCAGCAACCACATCAACGCCATTGTGCCGGACGGCAAAGGACGGCTGTGGTTGGGAACGTATCAGGGTTTGGGGTTATTTAATCCTCGTTCTCCTCGTTTAGGCGCTGTTCATTCTACTTTTAACAATCCGAACAACGACCAAAGTTTAAGTAATAATGCGGTGTACAGCTTGTTACGTGACAATGTTGGCACACTTTGGGTTGGTACGGAAAACGGACTAAACTTGCTTGCAAACTGCGATTCCGTCGAATCCTCCTCAACATTGCTTACGAACCTTTCATTTGCACGATATACCTACAACGCATCGAACCCAAAAAGCCTCAGCAATAGTTTTGTGCGGAGTTTATACCAAGATCGTTCTGGTATAATGTGGGTGGGTACGGCGACAGGCGGCTTACATTCGTGGAGTGCATATCGCCAAAAATTTCCGGCTTACACCGACGCGCTCGGTATGGACGTAAACATCACCCTGTCCAACACCAGCGTTCGTGCGTTCTACGAGGATGAGCAGGCGAACGACGAGAGGGCGAACACGCTGTGGATTGGTACGGATAACGGTTTGGTTCATCTGAATAAAACAACGGGAGCGATGAAAACATATCTTCCCATTCCCGGAAACCCCGCTTCGCTCAGCCATCCGCAGGTGTGGACGATTCATAAAGCGCGGACGGGCGAATTTTGGATAGGCACAAACGGCGGTGGTGTGAACAAATTTAACCCGCAAACGGGAGTATTCACGCGGTTTATGAACAATCCGAACGATTCCACGAGTTTGAGCGGCGATGGTGTGCGAGCATTTTTGGAAGACAAAAGCGGAACAATTTGGGTGGGAACGACAAAAGGCTTAAACCGTTTTGTGCCTGAGAAACAAGCATTTGTGCGCTATCTGCACGACCCGGCGAATATCAACACCATAAGCGACAGCCGCGTGATGTGCTTGTTTGAGGATAGTCATAAAACCTTGTGGGTTGGCACGTCCGACGGCTTAAATTCGCTTGACCGTGTGCGGCACATATGGCGGCGCATTTTCCACACAACGCAAGGCGCTGGATCGCTCGCAACAACACCAGCCAACTCAAGTGCGCCTACGAGCATCAGCAATAATTGGATAAAATCTATCCACGAAGACCACGACGGAATGCTTTGGATAGCCACCGCAAGCGGATTAAATCGCTTTGACCCACAAACGAGTACCTGTGCGAATTACGGCTTGGCAAACGGGCTGAGAAATGATTATATCTACGGCGTGATTGAGGATAATGACGGATTTTTGTGGATGGGTACAAATCAAGGATTGGCAAAATTCGATAAACAAACGACAACCTTCAAAACCTACGATGCCAATGATGGTTTGCAGAGCAACGAATTTAACACCAATGCCTTCTACAAAAATGCGAAAGGCGAGTTGTATTTTGGCGGTATTAACGGCTTTAATGCGTTTGTTCCTAACCAAATCCATGACAACCCGCACCCACCCACAATTGTCCTGACAGCATTCAAAGTATTTGGCAACGAACGCACGTTTGACAGCGATATTTCCAACGTACAAGAAATTATCCTCAACCATAACGACAATTTTATTGAGTTCGAGTTTGCAGCGTTAGATTTTAGTGGCACGGGTAAAAATCGCTATATCTATCAGCTTGAAAGCGTGGATGGAGGTTGGGTGAATGTCGGGAATCGTAATTTTGCCATCTACACGAACTTGGATGATGGTCGCTATGTGTTTCGCGTAAAAGGCACGAACAGCGATGGCGTGTGGAGCGCTTCGGAACTGCGTGTGGTGGTGGTGGTCGAGCCGCCGTTTTGGAGGATGTGGTGGTTTCGGATTGGAATCGTGGGGTTAATATTGTTTGGCATTTTTTCGGCGTACACGTTACGTGTACAGTCCATCGAACGCCAAAAAGAAGAATTAGAAGTACAAGTTGCCCTGCGGACGGCGCAGCTTGAGGAATACACAAAAGAATTAGAGCGCACCAACCATGAGCTTTCGTGGGCAAATGACGAAATCGTGCGCCAAAATGAGGCACTCAAGGATTTGAACGAAGAGAAAAATGAGTTTTTGGGCATTGCGGCACACGACCTGAAAAATCCGCTTTCGCGCGTGATTTCGCTATCGGACATGCTTGGCTATGACTTAGAGTCGTTCACGCAACCAGAGATTAAAGAATTTGCGGAGATGATTTCGGAATCGTCAAACCGAATGCTGGCAATGGTTAGCAATCTGTTGAACGTGAATGCCATAGAGCGCGGCTCGGTGGCGATGACGATAGAGCCAGTAAACGTGAACCAAGCCATAGAGCGCGTTGCAGAAGAATACCAAGCGCGGGCGCAAGCAAAACACATCACGCTGAATGTTGCGCTTCCACCAAAAACACTCTACGTGGCAGCGGACAAAGAAGCATTAGCGCAAATTCTGGATAATCTTGTCTCGAATGCCGTCAAATATTCGCCAGTCAAACGCTCGGTCTGGATTTCTGTTGATAGCAGTAGCGGGCAAGAAGAAATAGGAAATTCCCAATTTCTCATTCTCGATTCTCCATTCTCCATTCGTATTGCCGTGCGTGACGAAGGTCCGGGCTTTAGCGACGAGGATAAAGAGCAGCTTTTTCAACGCTTTGCAAAACTTTCGGCACGACCAACGGGCGGCGAAAACTCAACGGGCTTGGGTTTGTCTATTGTTAAAAAATTGGCAGAGGCAATGAACGGTACGATTCGCGTGGAAAGCAAGCAGGACACGGGCGCGACGTTCATCCTCGAACTTCCCCGCACCGGAGCGCAATTGCTTATTGCGGAATAAAACCTTTGTTATTTCGGCGACGGCACCCCTATAGTTGCCCATTCTTCTTTAGACGGTCCGTACATGCCCGGCACAAGAAGCCCTGCCTGCCGCATAAGGATAGTCAACTGCCCACGATGGTGTGCTTGATGTTTTATTAAAACAGAAAGTACCGTACCTTTTGTCCATTTTCTGCCATACATCTCAACTTCGTCGGTAAGAGAAGCATCTGTCCAGTGTGCCTGCACCTGCTCTGTAACTTGTTTAGCGGAGCCTTCGTAGGTGGAAGCAATAGTGGCAGCGCTTGTGGGAGGTATCGAATTTTCCTCTGCACCAGTATCTGCACCGGTAACGGTCAACCCCGCACGGGTGGGCATTTCTGCCAGCGTTTCGGCAATGTGCCACGCGAGTTGTCCAAGCGTCCGACCTTCAGGCGAAACGGACTGCGCGAGCGACGCATCGGTGAGCATGTTCAAACACTTCATTGTTGAGTGGCTTTCATAACGCCAGTCGTTGAGAAAATCAGTAATAGAGCGGTACATAGAGGATGTAAGAATGTGAGGTTTGAGAAAAAAAATTGAATGGTTGTCAATAGTTCGGGCATGGTTTATCAACACGAAACGTACGGGAAGGCGGCACTCCAAGAGAGTATTGCGCCGCCTCCCTCCACCATTCTTCGTTACTGAATTTATCGGATATCCGGCAATAACGTGTAATCTGGGAAATTTCCATACAAACGTTCGCCCGGTTCACCAGTTGTGACGGATTGTACGAGGTATTTACCCCCCACAAAACAGCCTTTCCACGATTGCCCGATGCCACCAAACGGTTCGTCCTTATCACCGCGCGACCGCACGATATTGATACCCACTTTGAAGCTCCGTAGCTCCGAAGCAATGCTTTTGGCAATCTTTTCGTCGTCACACGCAAGCGAGCTGACAAGGCTGCCATTCGAGACATTCATTTCGGTGACGAGTTCTTCTATACTATCCACTACAACGATGCTATCCATCGGACCAAACGGTTCATTGTGATAGAGCTTGGCTTTGCGGGGAATATGCGTTAGTATACGCGGTGCAAAATAGGCAGACAAGTCTTGTCCGGGCAGGAATTTAGATTCGTCAAACTTTCCTTGATACAGACACACCGCTCCATGACTAAGTGCATCGCCAAACATAAGAGCCAATTCACCAACTTTTCGGCTATTGATAACGGGACCAAAATCCAATGCAGGTGGTTTGTCGTCAGGGTTTTGTACCAAAAGCGGATGCCCGAATGTGAGCGATTTGATAATAGGGAAATACATGTCCAGAAAGTCTGGCAACAGGTTTCGTTGCACGACGTACCGCGGATATGCTGTACAGCGCTGTTTACCGTACTCGAAGCCTTTTTTGATTTGTGTGGCAAGTTTGTCCCACTGGCTGAAATTCCAAATACCGTAAGCATTCAAGCCTTCCATCTCCAACATGTAGCGTTTATCACGGTCGTAGAATGCTGCGGCAATATCGCGACCGTTGCTTTTGCCCCCTACAAACGCCAAACAATCCACGTAATCGTTTCGCACGAGCGCATCGCTTAACTGCCCGCCGGAGCCGCTCACAAGCGATACGGGCAATCCTGCCCGTCGTGCAAACGCCATACACACCGACAGCGCGTACATGCCGCCATCCGACGGTGTTTTGGCAATGGAGGCGTTGCCCGCCAGCATTTGGACAAGCATCGCATGGACAAGCACGGAAAGCGGATAATTCCACGACGCAATGTTGGAAATAAGCCCAAGTGGTTTACGTTTATCCATCATAGTTTCGATATTTTCGATATACCACTGCACACCGGAAATACAACGCTCGACGCTCACCATTGCTTGCGCGAAGGGTTTGCCAATTTCCCACACAAGCAAATACGCCAAAAGCTCTTGATTCGCCTTCATATCTTCCAAACACTTATGAACACGGGCTTTGCGGGTATCTAAATCTGTTTTTGCCCACGCATCGGCTTCACCCCGCGCAAAACACACGGCATCTTTTCCCGCTTCCAAATCAAGCATTGGGTAATAGCCAAGCGGTGAACCATCTACGGGTGAGATAAAGAGTTTGCCATTGCCCGGAGATTGCCATTCGCCGTGTTTGAGATTCAACATGTTCCCGTTTGCGGCAAATGCTTCGGGTATCAGCGCTTGCATCTGCGATTGCAGGGCTTGCCACTCTGCTTGTGGTTTGACCATTACCATAATTGTTTGGGATATAGGATTGAGAAATAAAAACGTTGGTTGATTATTAGAGTGTATTCCGATTACCGTACAGATCTGTCATGCCAGCCCCAGCCTTCGCTGGGGTGAACTCCGGCTGGGAATCGGAATGACATTCAACAGTTATCGGGTAAACTCTATTGATTAGCTTTTGATTTGATTCTGCATCCATATCAATCTCGTAAAAAATCTCGTAAATACCCAATATTTACCCAATATTTCGCCAGTATTATCGTAAAAACGTCGTAACTTTGGGTCTTCACGTATGTCACAACGTTTTTTACATATCGTCGCCATTCTCGTACTTCCTTTTGTGGTAGTCTATACACACGGTGTATCCGTTGCATGGCTTATCTACTTGCATGAGTGGGAAGACATCGTTACGCACTATTGCCAAGAGTTCAGCACAGAGGAGTGCGATGGCAAAGCATTCGTGAATGCTGTGCTTGATGCCCAGCACGATCCCCAAAACTCGCTCCCCAAGCCGCCTGTAAGCATTCAAGAAATGCGAGCAATCCTCTTGTTCGCAGCAGCACAAGCTCACAAGACTCTTGTGCGCTTTTTCCACACTGACCACCACACCGACTCGCCGCTTCGCGGCTATCTGCGCGGCGTTTTTCGTCCTCCCTGCATTCTGTAGCCCTCTAATAGTCAAGATTTATAATTCAGTAATGACGCACTTCCATTGAAGGGCGCTTCATTCCTGTACTTCTGCGTATTTCCGCACGTGGCTGATTATTTTTTGTGCCACACGGTTGCAGGTATCATTTTCGTATTTTCTCAACATCCAGTCTCACGTACAATCATGAAAACACAATTCTTTATTTTTCCAGTATTGATGCTGCTTTGCGGCCATCTTCTTTTTTCGCAACAAACCGAAATTAAAGGGCGCGTGATTGACCAATCCACGCAGGAACCTCTGATTGGCGCAACCGTCGCCGTCAAAAACTCACAAAAAGGCACAACCGCCAATAAACGCGGCGAATTTATGCTTGCGCTCGAAAGCCTACCCGCGCAGCTTGTCATTTCGTACACAGGTTATCAAAAGAAAGAAGTGACGGTGGACGGCTCGCAGCGTTTTATCACGGTGCTTGTGGAGCCATCGAATGTGGCGATGAATGAAGTGCGCGTTACGGGTTATGCAAATCAGCGCAAAATCCTTGAAACACCCGGCTCGGTCGGCATGATTTCTACGGTAGATTTCCAGCGAAATAACGGGATTCACCTGCAAAACACGCTCAATCTTATTCCGGGCGTAAAGATGGAAATGCGAACAACGGCGGCTGGAACCCGCATTGTTCTTCGCGGCTACGGTAATTCTACAAATTTTAACGGCGTGGGGTACAAAGCATATTTGAACGACATGCCGCTCACCGATGCCGACGGCACAACGTTCCTCGACGACGTAGATTTTACCGTGCTTTCACGGGTGGACGTTTTGAAAGGTCCCGCCTCAAGCCTGTACGGAACAGGCATCGGCGGGGTGGTGAATATGCAGACCGAACGCGCCCCGTCTGGCTCCACAAGCCTTGTGCAGAATGTTATGGGTGGCTCGTACGGTCTGTTCCGCACGAACACGGCGCTCAAAGCCGGAACGGACAATGCGAACATCTACCTGAACTATGGGCATCAAACCTACGATGGATTCCGCACACACGGACGTTCGCTGAAGGATTTTCTGACGATGAACGGTGATTTTTTTGCCAGCGACAAGCAGACGGCATCAGTGTTTGTGAGCTATGCAAACTCATATGACCTGCTTTCGGGGCAAGTAGATAGCCTGCAACTCATCAATTCGCCCGAAATAGCCGAAGCGCCTTACATCGCCAATAACGCCAACATCAAAACGGAGAGTGTTCGCGCTGGTTTTTCGCACGAATACCGCTTTTCGCCGGAATTTTCTAACAAATCCAGTATCTTTTCCACCGGCACAATTATTGACCAACCGTTTGCGGCAGGTGTGAACAAAACAAGCAAAGTGAAGTTTGGCGCACGTTCGGTATTTGCATACAATGCCTCGTTGGGCAGCATGGATGCGAAGTTCACGGGCGGCGTGGAGTTCCTGAAAAACTTCAACTTTCAAAAATCCTACGGACTAACGAACTCCATTTTGGGCGCGTTGCGGAGCGATTTAGAAGTTCAAGCAATGCAATACAGCGTTTTTGCACAAGCGGAAGTGAACATCACGCCCACAACACTGCTCACGGCGGGAGCCAGCGCGAATTTTATTGAGTACAACATCACCGACATGCGGGCTGCCACAACAACGCCGCTGTACATTAATCAATCGGGCTACAAACGTTTTGCACCAGTAGTAACGCCGCGTGTGGCGCTTACGCAAATTGTGAACGACGAGCTTTCGGTGTATGCAAGCGTGAGCCAAGGTTATTCGCCGCCGGGAACGGGGCAAATTGTGATTTCGCAAATCGGGTTGGTAAACCTCGACCTCAAGCCGGAAACTGCTCTAAGCCTTGAAATTGGCTCGAAAGGTAGTCTGTTTGGCAAGGCATTGACCTACGAAGTGGCGTTTTTTTCGATGGCAGTCACGGATAAACTCATTCCGCAGAATTTCCCTGCCGTCGGCACCACGCCTGCGTATGCGATTACAACAAATGCCGGGAAAGTCCAGCACACAGGACTTGAACTTGCACTTTCGTACGCCTACGCGCCCGCAAGCGATGTGATTACGCTTATTCGCCCGTTTGTGACGTACACATACAGCAATTTTACGTACACAGATTTTAAGAGCAACAACAATGGCGACAAAACGACGGTTGATTATTCCGGCAATAAACTCGTGGGCATAGCGCCAAACCTCGTGAACGGCGGCGTTGACGTGGAAACATCGTTTGGCGCGTATCTGAACACAACGCTGATGTTTGTGGATACGATGCCGATTACCAACGATAACCGCTACAATGCTGATGCATACACGCTTCTGAACGCAAAAGCAGGCTGGCGCGGCAAACTCAGCGAGCATTTTGGATTGGACGTGTTCGCGGGTTCGGACAATATCACTGGCGCAAAATATTCGTCGCTTATTTTCCTGAACCTGACAGCTGCTGCGGGTCAGACTCAGCCACTCTTTTTTAATCCGGGACCGAAAGCAACGGTCTATGGCGGTTTGTCGCTGCGTTATACGTTCTAAGTTCAATTTTATGCGGGGCGGAAGCAATTCATGACTTTTGTCCCGCTTCTTTTCTTTATTTCTTCCATTCAAGCAAATTCAACATGAAACTACGATATTATCTCCTCTACGCGGCGCTGGGACTTGTTTCTCTGGCTTCTACCGCCTTCACTTCATGCGACCGCTTCCGCAACAAAGAAAGCGCACAAGCCAGCGCCGACACAACACGCATCGTTTGTGTGTCAAAACAACTAACGGAAATTATGTTTGCGCTTGGCACGGGTAATAAGCTCGTTGGCGTGGATTTATCCAGCACCTATCCGCCCGAAGCAAAAAAACTCCCAACCGTAGGTTATCACAGGCTTTTAAGCGCAGAAGGCATCATTTCACTGCGCCCGACGGTGGTGATGCACGATGGCGGCATTGCTCCGGAAGCAGTCGTGGCGCAGATGCAGAAGGTCGGCGTTCCGCTCAAGCAATATCAAGGTTCGCGGACGATTGACGAAACAAAACAGCTTATCCATATGCTCGGAACGGAGTTCGGTGCTGAATCGAAGGCACAAGAGCTTTGCGACAAACTTGACACGGACATGAAAACCGTCGAAGAGCGCCGCAAACAGTTCGCGGGTGCGCCAGTGAAGGTCATTATTTTGCATTTTGGGAGAGTGGTGAACAATTACCTCGCTGTCGGGCAAAAAAGCACCGCCTCGAAGATGCTCGAATGGGCGGGCGGCGTGAACTCTATTGACGCAACCGAAGGTATGAAGCCCATCAGTCCTGAACTTATCGCTCAAGCGCAGCCGGACGTGATTTTGGCTACGGATTTTGGCTACGACCGTCTTGGGTTAGAGAAATTCAAAGACTTGCCGGGCATCGCGCTCACGCCCGCCGCCAAAAACAACCGTATTTACCGCGTTGAAGAGCATGATTTAATTTACCTTGGTCCCCGCACGGGCGCAAATACACTCACGCTCATGGAACTTATCCACCGCTAACGCACCTTACTTGCAAGCGAATTTATTATGAATAATTCTCGATGGACATTCGGCGCGTTGTACAGCCTCCTGACCGCGCTACTATTCGTATCGGTGATAGTCTCTGTGCGGCTTGGCGCAATTGACCTGAGCTACGGGCAAATTTTGGATTACACACTGTCGGCGCTTGGTTTTTCGTCCTCAAGCCCGCTCAATACGCTTCAGCAAGGCGTGTTTATGCAGATACGCCTTCCTCGCGTATTGCTCTGCGCGGTTGTGGGCGCGGCGCTGGCGGTGTCGGGAACGCTCATGCAGGCGCTTTTCCGCAATCCGATTGTGGAGCCGGGTTTAGTAGGCACGTCCGCAGGGGCGGCATTTGGAGCGGCGCTTGTGTTTGTGCTAGGCAAAAGCATCGGCGCATCGTACTCTGACTTATTAGGTTCGTTGGCGCTTCCCGTGGCAGCGTTTGCGGGCGGCTTAGTTGCTACGTTGGCGGTGTATCGTATTGCCAACACGCAGGGAAAAGTAACCGTTGCAACCATGATTCTGGCGGGCGTGGCGGTGAACGCCATTTTCACAAGCGGCACGGGCTTTTTGGCGTATATTGCCCGCGACCCGCAAGCACGCTCCATCACGTTTTGGAGTCTCGGAACGTTTTCCGGCGCTGATTGGAAGGCAGTGGCGATTGTTGCGGTAACGACGGTTGTGGGTGTTCTGTTGGCATTGCGTTATGCAAAAGCGCTTAATGCCTTGCTTTTGGGTGAATCGGAAGCGGCATATTTAGGCGTGAATATTCAACACTTCAAAACGATAATATTGTTATTGAACACGCTTATTGTCGCCACTGCCACCTCAATGGTAGGCGTAATCGGCTTTGTGGGTTTGGTAACACCGCATTTGCTCCGCCTTATCAAAAGTGCGGATAACCGTTTTTTGATTATCGGCTCGGCGCTTTTGGGCGCAATTGTGCTGATAGCCGCTGACACGCTTGCCCGCACACTTATAGCTCCGGCGGAGCTTCCAATCGGCGTTATCACGTCGTTTGTAGGCGCTCCCGTATTTTTGTGGCTGCTTGTGCGGCAAAAATCTCAGTCGCAAGGAGGGTTTTATGCTTGAACAAATTTTGCCTGAACAACCTATACTTGAGCCTCGAACGGCGCTGCAAGCCCGTGAGTTGCGGGTGACGTTAGGTGGCAACGAGATTCTGCGCGGCATCACCACACGCTTTGAAGCGGGAAAGGTTTCGATGATTCTGGGACCAAACGGCTCCGGCAAAACAACCTTGCTGAATGTTCTTGCTGGCGAGCTTACAAGCGGCTCCGGCGAGGTTTTGTACGGCGAACAACGCCTCACAACCAAAAATAGGAGCCAGTTGGCGCGGGTTCGTGCAGTGTTGGCACAACATTCGGAGTTGGCATTTCCACTTACGGTGGAGGAAGTGGTTATGATGGGGCGTTACCCGCATTTTGTGCTTAAACCGACGAGGCACGACACCGAAATTTGCGCCGCAGCCTTGGAGCAAATCCGAATGATGGATTTCCGCAGACGGAATTACCTCACGCTTTCGGGTGGCGAGCGCCAACGTGTCCATTTTGCGCGGGTTTTGGCGCAAATTTGGGAAGCACCGCAGCACTCAGAACATACTTCACACACTCTATCGCAAAACGGGACACGGTATTTGTTTCTGGATGAGCCGATTTCATTTCTCGACTTAAAATATCAGCATGAATTCCTGCACACCGCACGGGAACTTGCTGCCCAGAATACCGCTGTTGTGGCAGTGCTGCACGACATTAACCTTGCCGCGCAATATGGCGATGCCGTGCTAGTACTCAATCATGGATGTGTGGTTGCCGAAGGCGCTCCCCACGCGGTTCTCAAGCCAGAACTATTGTGGAACGTCTATGGGGTTCGCAGTACGCAAGTAAGCGCTGCGGGCATAAATTCTCCATTTTTCGTAACATACGGATAGGGCAGCAATAAGTACGGAGAACCGTTCACCTGCACAAATGGGTTTGTTTGGCAAAACAGGCGCAAACAATGATAATACCAACTCACTCCAACATTCCCTTGCCAAATTTCCTTTCGTTTTTCTGCGGTGTTGCGTAGATTGCCTTGATATATTTGCTCTTAGGAATTGAGAACTACAACAAACACGATATGCAACAGCTACGAATGCCTTTCAACTTCCGCACGTGGATAGACGATCACCGCCATTTGCTCAAACCGCCCGTCGGCAATCAAGTCGTGTACGAAGACGCAGAATTTATCGTTATGGTTGTTGGTGGACCGAACGCCCGCAACGATTTCCACTACAATGAAGGCGAAGAATTTTATTATCAGCTTGAAGGAAACATCGTCCTGAAAATCCACGATGGCGAGAAGATCGTGGACATTCCCATCCATGAAGGCGATATTTTCCTGCTGCCGCCGCGTACGCCACATTCGCCGCGCCGACCCGCAAACACCGTCGGGCTTGTGATGGAGCGCCGCCGTGAATCTGATGAAAACGACGGGTTCATCTGGTTTTGCGAACAATGCGGCGCAAAATTGTATAAAGAATATGCCCACATCACCGACATCGTGTCACAACTTCCACCCATTATGCAGCGCTACAAAGAGCGCGAAGCCTCGTTCACCTGTACGAAGCGGGGCGGGTCGGCAGCATGTTTAGCGAAAGGATAATGGCATGAAATCATTTTCTGTAGAACGTATTAGCGCTGTTATCGAAGAATCTATTGCCGTCAAATACACATTGATACGTGACTGTGCGGCATCTATTCAGCACGGCGGCGAAGTGCTGGTGCAATCACTCCAACAAGGCGGCAAACTGTTATTTTGCGGCAACGGCGGCAGCGCGGCAGATGCTCAACACCTTGCCGCCGAGCTTGTCGTCCGCTATCGTGGCACTGTGAATCGCGCTGCTATTCCTGCAATTGCCCTTACAGTTGACCCATCCATTATGACCGCCGGCGGCAACGACATTGGCTTCGAGAACGTATTTGCTCGTGCAGTAGAGGCGTACGGACGTGCGGGCGATGTGCTGGTGGGCATTTCCACAAGTGGTAATTCGCCGAACGTCCTGAACGCCGCACTCCAAGCCAAAAAGCAAGGAATGACCGTTGTGGGGCTGCTTGGCAATGGTGGGGGTACAATTTTTCCTCTGTGCGATGCGGCAGTGATTGTTCCAAGCAGCATCACGGCTCGCATTCAAGAATCGCATATTGTCACGGGACACATCTGGTGCGAGATGATTGAAGAAGCTCTTTTTCCAGAGCTTTTTGCGTAATTTTCGGAGTGTTTGTACTATGGTTGCAATTCCGCGCCATCAAACTACTACACCGTTTATTTAGTTATTTTTGGTAAAATAGCATTCATTTCCTATCGGGAGAATAGCCATGCCCAAACAATCCATCGTTATCCTCAGCGACGAACAACGAGAAGCGCTCTATGCTATAATCAATACCGGCACACGGAA
>JANYIG010000251.1 GCA_025358765.1 Candidatus Kapaibacterium sp. | reverse complement strand
CTGCGCCGATAGTCGTGCAAATTTACCAAACAATTTCTTTTTATCGTCCTCGCTCAAACCCGGACCTTCATCCTGTACTTCAAAACGTTGTGCAGAGCCGTTTGTAGAAATTCTCACGAAAATATTTTTGTCCGACGGTGAATATTTAACGGCATTGGACACAAGATTGTCCAACACCTGATACGTTGCGTTTTGGTCGGCATAGACGATATGCGGACTTCCATCGTGCTGATAGTGCAATGTGATATTCTTTTGCGCGGCACGGCTGATATAGGTGCTTACCACTGACTTTACAACCAATGCAACGTCAAAGTTTGTAAGCTCGATTTTTACCCCGCCACGCTCAATTGCATTTACGTCTAACAAATTTGTAATGAGCAAAAACATTTGCTCGGAGGCTTTCAAAATGTGTCCCGAAAATTCTTGCACTTCGTCATGTGAAAGCGTGGAATGCTCATCAAGTAACACTTTCGAGAGCATTTTAATGTTCGAGAGCGGATTTTTTAAGTCGTGCGCTGCAATTCCCAAAAACTCATTTTTCTCGTTGTTGAGTTCCACGAGCTGTTCATTTTTGATTTCAAGGTCGTGATTTTGGCGCTGAATTTCTCCGTTAGCGTTCTGGAGCGCTTCCGTGCGTTCTTCCACCTTGTGTTCCAATGTGCGATTCGCTTCTTGCAATTCCGCCATCAGGAATTTATTCTGCTTTTGCAGTTCGTAGAACTCAATCGCACCGTCAATAGTCATCTTGAGTTCTTGTTCGTTCCACGGCTTCGAGATGTAGCGATAGACGCGCCCTTGGTTGATAGCGGCAATCACAGCCTCAATGTCGCTGAACCCCGTTAGCACCATACGAATGGCATCGGGGTAATTTGGAATAATGGATTCCAAGAACTCCACACCCGTGATTTCGGGCATTCGTTGGTCGGTGATAATTACCTGCGCGGGCGTTGTTTTCAGCAATTCAACTGCTTCTTTGGCGCTTGATGCCGTCAACACTTTGTAATGCTCGAAAAACGTGCTGCTAAAAACCGTTAAATTATGCTTTTCGTCGTCAACAAAAAGAACGACAGGCTTATTTTTTTTCTCCATAATGACTATCCTTTGGAGGTTGCTGATGGCTGAAACAATAGAATCTTGATTGTAGTATTCTGCACGTGGCGGTGTTTATATTTTTTCTGGCTGAATTGGAAGGGTAATCGAAAATTCTGTTCCCTCACTGAGTGTACTTTCGACGGCAATGGAGCCACGATGTTTCTCAATAATACCAAACGAAATGGAAAGCCCCAAACCCGTGCCAGCGCCAACGTCTTTCGTGGTAAAAAATGGGTCGAAAATTTTACGTTTTACTTCAGGATTCATGCCTGCGCCGTTGTCCTTGATACGAATAACGACGTTATTACCTATAATCATTGTTTTTATGCGAATTTCGCCGTCGGTACGCTCCGATGGCATCGCCTGAATCGCATTGACAAGGATGTTCATAAACACCTGATTTAACTGTCCGGGATAACACAGAATTTCGGGCAAATCGCCGTATTCTTTGATGACATTGATGCGATTTTTGTATTGACTTTGTAAAATCGTGAGCGTTGAGTCCAAACCCTCGTGGATTGAAGCACGTTTGAGGTCGGCTTCGTCTAAACGCGAGAAATTTCGCAAGCCTTTGACAATCTCGGCAATACGCTGTCCGCCGTCGTTAATACTCGTCAGTAGGTCGTCGGTCTGCCCAATGAGCGTATCAAGCTCCATATTATCACGCTGTTTTTGAATCTCGTGGAGCGTATTTCGCACATCCGCTGCCGTTTCCGGCGTGACAGTTTCAGGCTTGATTTCGGTGTACCAATTGAGCGTCTTCAAAATTGCTGTTACGTTACGGCGAAGTGGCTTGATTGCACCCGATACAAAATTCACAGGGTTATTGATTTCATGCGCCACACCAGCAGTAAGTTGTCCAAGCGATGCCATTTTTTCGGACTGCACAAGCTGTGATTGCGTGATACGCAGTTCGCGTAGTGCTTTTTCTACGCGCTGATTGCGTTCTTCCAATTCTGTGTTTGCAAGTTCAATTTCGCCCGCTTGTTTATCCAAGATGCTAATTTGACGATGAATTTCCGTGTTCGCTCTGGAAAGCTCTTCATTACTTGCTTCAATTTCAATTTTACTTTCCTGCAACTCTTTCGTCCGCTCATCCACAAGCCGTTCGAGAATGCGATTTCGTCCGCGAATTGCGCGAATACGCCATGTGTATAAGCCAAATGCTCCTGTAATAATCGCCAATGCTGCCAGTGCTTTGAACCACCACGTCTTCCACCACGGCGGATTGATGATAACCGTCACGCTCAAACCCTCGTCGTTCCACACGCCGTCGTAGCTACTGCCTTTGAGCATAAATGTGTACGTGCCGGGTTCAATTTTTGTGTAACGGGCATCGCGCTGCGAGCCAGCCTCAATCCATTCATTATCAAATCCGTCGAGTTTGTACATAAAGCGGTTTTTGTCCGCAAACGTGAAACTAAGCGCTGCAAACTCCAACTCGAACGAATTTTCGTTGTAGGCAAGTTCAACAATGTGCTTTTCAGAAATGGCACTATCAAGCCGCACGGGTTTGTTGAACCGCAAAAATTCCGTGAGCGCCAACTGCGGCACATAAGAATTGTCGCGGATGCTGTCGGGATGGAACACATTAAAGCCCTTCACACCGCCGAAATACATCAGCCCGCTTCGCCCTTTGTGATACGAGCCATTCACGAATTCATTGCTTTGCAATCCGTCTCGGTCATCGTAATTGCGAACCGCTTTTGTTTCAGGATTAAAGCGGCACAGACCTTTGTTTGTACTGAGCCAAAGATTGCCTTTAGCATCTTCGATGATGCCCAAAATCACATCGTTTGGCAGCCCGTTTTTGCTCGTCATGCTCGAAAACTTGCTCGTAGCGCGG
>JANYIG010000232.1 GCA_025358765.1 Candidatus Kapaibacterium sp. | reverse complement strand
TACAGTAGTTTTGACAGTTCTTTGAAGAAAAAAAATACTTTCAAAAACCCGAAAGAAGCGCGATTTTTCAGGATTCTACCACGAACCTATGAAAGGAAATCGTTATGCTTCTTTCGGTATGTTCTTCGCTCTTTGATGCGCTGCGCCCAGTCTTCACGCGCTCTGCATCGTATTGCCTTGTCTGTGGGATTCTTGTGGGCATGATGCTCGCACAAGGAGATACCACCCTGACCAATGTCTATCTGTCGCTGACTGCCGCTCGCGCCCGATGCCGTCAGGCGGTATTGGTCACTCGAACAAGTCCTTCGTCGTCGCTCGTGGCAGGTCGAAAACCTTATCGTGGCGTTCTTGGGCTTTTTGTTGGCAATCTTTCCCAACGGGCGCATCATTGCTGATGTGACGCACACCACGACCCAAGGCAAGAAGCAAGCTGCTCGTGGATTCCGCAAGAATCCGCACTATCGCAAAGGCTATCAGAATCAATCGAAATTTCTTGCCGGCAACGACATCCTCTCACTGGCATTGGTGGTGGACGAGGCACAAGAAAACGGGCGCATTCAACGCTATTGTTTCGCCCTCGGCGGTATCCTGCTGCGCCTGACAAACAAACGACGCGGCGAGAAACAAACTCTTGTCCGTGCCATTGAACGCATCATCCCCAAAGGTATGATTGTTCTCTACGACCGTGGCGGCAACGATGCAGCAACCATCAATCGCTTAGCCAAGAACTACACCTACATCACGCGGCTCAACGCCAATGCCGTGTTTTACAGCGACCAACAATGCAAGCACAAACTCGACATCAAGCAGCAAGCAACGGTTGTCAACAAACGCAAGCAGGACAACGTCTATCGTTCGAGCCATGTCTGTTACCGTCGCGGGGTGAAGCTGCCCGTTTTGGTTGTTGCCGAATGGTGCTACCATCGCCCAAAACGCCGGTGGCGCGTGGTATTTTACCTCTGCACCGATACCGCGATGAAGCCCGAACGGGTCATCGAAGAGTACAAGCTGCGCTGCAACATTGAGACGACACACGCTGACAGCAAATTGTTCACGGGCTTCGAGGATTGTCGTCTGCGCTCCGAGCAAAGTATCGAAGCATGGTGTTGTTTGTCGCTGCTGGCCACAGGGATATTGGAGTACCTTCGTTGGCGCTTGGCGCATTCCGTTGATGTGAATCATACGACCAACGGTGTGTTAGCAATCTTACGCATGCACTGGTATCATCCGAGAACCCTCACCAGAGGGTTAGTCTGTTGCTACGTGCGCCTCTGCTTGCTCCGAGAACATAATGACCCCACAACTTCTGGGGCAGACTTTTTTACAAAGAACGTGGCTACGCCGCTTGTAGCCTAAAGCAAACTGTCAAAACTACTGTAAACCTATAGCGGCACAGATAGTAAAGGGAAGGATAGAGAGAATGTAGGTAAAGTGGCGAGTTTTTTCGTAGAAAAAATCGAATGTCCAGAGTTCAGCAGCCTTGAGTGCAGTCATTTGTAGCGTTCGCACTGGGTGAGATTGTATGTAGGACATGGCTTCTTCCTTGAAAACATCATCCATTGTTGGTTCAAATGCTTGATTATACGGAATAGAATCTAAACGAATACAAATCCGACGATTAACAAGCGTATCGCCTGCGAATAATTGATTCTTTTCTTCGCCGGAGGCACCATATAAACTTCCTTCAAATAACGCATTGTTACCTTTCCATATTTCGTGCCATGGGCGGCTGACTGTCGGTATGAAACGTTCAAAAAGATAATAATTTCGATATGTCCATGGCGTAAGAAAAAGAGCCATTATGAGCAAAGTAATTCCGCTGTAGAGAACGATAAAACGAAAACCTTGTTGTCGTAGATGGGAAAAGGCAACAGCCAAAATTAGGAATAGTCCTAAAAGCATTGCCTCACTGCGTATGAGTGACCATAAACCCAGACTGACTCCAAGCAAAAATGTGGTCTTTAATGTCATTTCTCGTACAGCACGGATAAGGGCGTAAATGGCACAAAGCCCTATAAGAATAAAAAATGTTGTACCAAGAAACTTAGCAACTGTTTGTGCGCCCGGCAGAAAAAACATACAAAATAATGCGCTCAACCTCGCTTCCTCTTCAGAACTGAATTCTTGAGCTATCCAATAGACTATAAGAGGAGTTATTGCACCGATAAGACAATTAAAGAGCATGATTGTTAGCAGCACTGCGGAAGTGTCGCCAAACAAGCAAAAGAAATAATAAAACAAGAATGTGTACAAAGGAGGCTGATTTGCAGTTTCAAATTGGGGTGGTTGCCTCATAATCTCTCGCCGCTCGGGTAATAGCGAGGTGTACATATACCAAGCATGGAACGAAAACCCATGCCCGTGATACATATTACGAGCAATCTCGCCCTGTTCGTATAATGGCGGAGATTTTGTCTCTCCAAATGTGATAACCATTCCCAAACGAATGAGCAGAGCAATAATAAGTATGCCCCCTAAAAACTGTTTACGAGGCATGGTCGAAAATAATGATACGATCTGTTTCATCACGTTTTCTTGAATTCAAGGTTTATTATTTAGCGTATCCAATTAAAGTTTTAATTGCCGGGAAGATTCTTCCCGTGTACCCAGCCCGCAATTTGTCGGGCTATCCGAACAGATCCCAAACCTGCAACTGGCATCATCAGCGATATGAAATAAATTTGATAACGCGGCAAAATAAATGTTACCGAAAAAATACCCGTGTAGTACAAATATATGCCCATTAAGCATATCCAAGCGGCAAAATACTGTGACGCACGTGAACGCCGCCAGTATTCTATCATACCAACAAATGAACAGCACAATAAGGGCAGTATAAACACGAGATAGAGCGGGTTGCGGGAACGTGAATAATATGGCTCAAACGTCCAAAGAAATAACGCTTTTTCTATTGTCATTTGTATCGTTCTCCACGGATGCTGCCGAATGTATTGTATTGTTTCATCTTTGAAGACATCGTTCATATTGGGTTCAAAACTTTGATCATATTGAAGCGAATCTAACCGAACGCTAATATGACGACTAATGAGCGTGTCACCAGCAGCCAAGTAATAATCCCGCCCGTTCAATGCCATGGCGCTGCCTTCAAATAGTGCATTATTTCCGCGCCAGATTTCATGCCATGGACGACTCACTGTGGGTATAAAGCGTCCGAACAGGTGATAGTTTCGTATCGTCCAAGGCGCGATACACAAAGCGAAGATGATAAAACCAATAGCTCCAAATTGCAGCGCTGGCATCATACCCTGTTGCCGCCACCGTACTACCACAACGTACAGCATCAAGAGCAATCCAAGCAGCATAAATTCGCTTCTGAGCATGGTTAATAGACCGCTGCCAATACCGAGAACGCCAGCATTTCTTATATTCACAGTTGTGCCATCACCATTTAATGCCTGCAACACATAATATAGCACACCAACCCCAACGAGCGTGTATAGAGCAGTGCCGGAAAATGTAGCGACGCTAAACGCTCCGGGAAGAAAAAATGTCATGAGTACCGCACTCCACCGCGCTTCGTCCTCTTTGGCAATCAGCTTAGCTGTATAGTAAATCACCACAGGAGTAGCAGCGCTCAAAACACAGTTGAGAAGCATCAACACAATAAGGGCTGCCGACGTATCACCCAGCAGAAGAAAAACGGCGTAAATGATATATGGATTGACGGGTGGTTGATTGGCTGTTTCAAATTGTGGGGGTTGCCGCATTAGCTCTTGACGCTCTGGTAGCAGCGATGTATAAATATACGTAGCATGAAACGAGAATCCATGCCCATTGTAAAGATTGCGTGCAATAGCGCCATGTTCGTACATTTCAGGGTTTGTGGTATTGCCAAACACAAGCACTACACCCAATCGTAGTACCAAAGCGGCTGCGGCTATCCATACCAAGAATATTCTTAGGTTGGCATCAATTATTGTTCGGTATATTCGGCGCAAAGCTACGGGGAAATTCATTATGTATATCAGCAAAATTTTGGAACAAAATATCCATCACAAAAACAAATGCACCAGCACCAGTACCCCGACTGCCAGTGCCGTCAAACTACCCAGAATACCTATCAGAAGCAGTGCATCTAAACGCTCGTCCATTACATAGCCCGTCGTGGTTTCCAACCGTCGCTCAACAATACCACAAATAGCAATGATAAACGCCAGCATAAAGAACCCGTCGCGTACCTCGAAAATAGAGCTGGTCACGTTAATCGTTAAGAGTGCTATCAAACAGGCAACTGCCGCCAATGCAAGAATACGGTCGAAAGGCTCTACTGCCGCCCGAACGAGAAGATATGCTCGCGCTGCGTAAAAAAGATACCACCCGTAAAGCAATACAAAGATGGGCAAGCCAAATTTATAGATAATAAAGATATATCCATTATGAACAAATTTTACGTGAAGATGGGTATTGCCAATAGGGTCGTAAAAAATGAATCCTACACCCAAACCGTTACCACCGAGCGGATGGTCGCGTGTGGCTTTGAGCATCACGATGGACTCGCTTATGCGTGATTGGAGCGATCTATCTTGTGTACCCTGTGACGTGGAACCTATGCGTACGCCAAGGATTTTTAATGCTATTTGCGCTTTATCGCCAAATACGAGCGACACGCCGCCCACAAACAGGGCAGCCATGAGCGCTCCAAAGACCACAAACCGTGCAAGGCGCTTTGTGTCAAGCAATAACAACGTCCCTACAACGCTGATAATTGTTGCAAGCACAAATGCTCGTGCAAACGAAATGACCGTGAGCGAGGTGAAAAATACTGCCACGCCAAGCGTAAGAAACCGTTGCCACCACTGGCGCGTGTAGAGCGCAGCGAATAATGCAAAAATGCTTAATACAACGCTCATGTTGTTGTTCGTGTTTTGGCGCGAACTCACAATTTCAAAGGCGTATGCAATATTCGTAGAGGCTTGAATATACCGTTGCACCGTCATACCGCCAACAATGGACATCGCGATACACAAAACAATGCTGAATATAATCACATCCCGCTTCGTGGTTAGATGCTCTCGAAATGGGAAATAATAGAGCAAGAATACGAACAGGAGCCAATCACGAAACCACATCAAAGGCTCGACATCGTTGGCAAGGGCAATAAAAAAATTTGCCGTTAAGAACACCATTACAAGCAGAAAGAGCATATCACCTGCATTGCGAATGAGCTTCTGCCGTCGCACAAACCACATAATCACAAACCACAGTGCCAAACCACCAATATAAAATCCAACCATTGCATATTCAATGATGCTGATACCGCTGTCGCTATCACCCTTTTGTGGGAACCAAAGCGGTAATGTCAGCACTACTACATAGAGCCACAAACGCGGATGCCGTATGAACACGGTCAGGACGACTCCAAGAATGCCTACTCCCACAACTGCTAATCCTATGAACGGCTCCGCAAGAAGTGCGGCAATAATCGTCGCAGCCAATGTGCCACAGACCGCACCAAACGCAGGTTTTGTGAGCGGCTGGAACGAACGTTCAGAATACGGCAATGCCGAAGAAACGTAGTATTGAAGCGTGGCGGAGAAATTCATAGCGAATATTTCGGGATAAAAATACCTCTCAATGCCTGTCATGCCAACCTCCGCCTGCACCCAATGGCATTACGTTAATGCCCCTCACCCCTCACTACGCGAGACCCTCTCCCAAAGGGCGAGGGTGTGAAGATGACTTTGTTTATGCCCCTTCTCCCTTTGGGAGAAGGTTGGGATGAGGGGAAAGCGCTTACCGTAATGCCATTGAGCCTTCGCCGGAATAACGGGCGTTTGTGGGCTGGTAATTTTCAGATTCAAAGATAACGATTAACAAATGCTTGCAATGAGGCGTTATCCACAGACCAGTTGTAGCGCTGTTCGGCAGCACGAATACCGTTTGCGGACATTGTCGCGTAATCAGCGTTGCGAATATACTCTATTGCTTCGGCAATTGGTTCTGGTCGAGAACAATCCGTCACAATCCCCGCGCCGGTTTCCTCAATTACGCGCCGCATCGGACGCACATCCGATACAATAACGGGTTTGCCGCACGCGAGATAATCAAAGAGTTTGTTCGGTAATGTATAGTTGGAAAAATCGTCGTTCCGATACAAAACAAAACCAACGTCGGTTGCACTAAACAGTCGAACCCAGTCGTCTGACGAATACCCGCCCGGAAGGTTGATGCGTTCCTGTATGCCAGAAGACTCTGACGTGCGGCACACATCCTCGAATGATTCCCCGCTGCCCGCGAGGGTTAGGTGAATGTCTGAGTATCGTTTTGCTGCAAGTGCAAAGCCGCGAACAATCATTTCCAAACTTCGCTCTGGCATCATATATCCATGAAATCCAAATTCCACTGGAGGGCTGCCAAGCCCTTGGTTGCTGCCTTTTCGGACATTGCTGTAAGTTACCAAGCTGGGTGTGTTGTGAACCACTTGTGTTTGAGTCATTGGATAAGCATACTGACGCTGTAGCCGTTCGCTGTTTTCGTCGCAAACGGTAATGATACCGTCTGCACAAGCCACCGCACGGCGTTCTACCCAATCGGGAATTCGTGCGGTTTGCACGACAAAACGTGACAACACATTGCCGTTGTATTTTTTCCAGCCGCGCATAGCCGCCGGATAATGCTCTGCCATGTCTATCAGAACGGGTATCTTTTGTTTTCGTGCGGCTGTGGATGCGGCTTCTGCGAGCATAATTTCACGCGGCATCAGAATGTTCGGTTGAAATTCCTCCACAACACGCTTTAATGCTTGCGCCCAAAGGGGGTTGCCTGAAATTGGCAGCGACAGCGCTGAACGTTTCTCATATCCTACCCGCACAATCTGAATGCCCTTCCACATCTCGCGTTCGGGGCGACGCTCTGTATCTCGAAGCGCAGCATCCCACCGCGCAAGAATCCACACCGTGTGTCCGGCATCCGCCAAACTACGGCATATCTTCTCCGTGCGAACATCCCACGGGAAATCTTTTTGCCAGATGTAGAGGATACGAGCCATGAGATACCTTAATCGAGATCGGGTTCTTTTGTCAACAGTATTTCTATCGAATAATTTGAAATAATCCCGTTTTGAGTTCTGCCCCCCCCGCACGAACCTGATACAGGTATGTTCCCGTACCGTACATTCTCATGTCGAGCCGTGATGTGAATGTTCCAACCACATCCGATTCCTTCACGGTGAGCAGACGTTCGCCTATCAGCGAATAAACCGATAATTCTACGGTGCGGTCGGGTGGCGCTTGATAGCTCACGTTCACGAAACCATCGGACGAAGGAGACGGAAATACGATAAGCGCGGAAACTAACGGTGGTGGCTGTTGCACAGCGGACGTAAATTTGTTCGACACAACCAGCACCCAGTCTTGGTTGGCATTTGGGCTGTTTGCCACAAGCGGCTGTGTTGCTGGAGCAAGTGCCGTGCTGTCGCCCGTTGCGGGGTTGTGCCAGCGATACATAATATTGCTGCCTAACTCACCCGTAGTTACCGACACTGAGCCTACGCCTTTTGGCAAATACGCCATGAGTGTTTCACGGCTTTGCGCTACCGCCACACGTTGGTCGTCCGAATGATTCGACCGTAACAAGTCTTGACGGGGTACCAATTCATACCATTTATAGCGCTGCATGATGCGTTTCAGTATTCCCATTTGTACAGCACCTGGGAAGTTCATAGCGGAATCAACATTAAAACGAGGTGATAAAGCATCCGACGGCATGGTTGCTGAATTCCATTGCCAAATACCATCTGCGCCATATGTAATACCGACCATAGTTCCTGAAAGTATGCTTTGATAACTCGCCCAGCGTACATCAATCGCTTGTGCATGCAATGATGGGTCTCGATTTGCACTCCAAAAGTTCGGATTAATGTCTTCATATAATGCTTCCCCGTTAATTACGGGTTTGGATGGCATTAGGTTGTAGGCGCGTTCCGCAAACACCCAATTGGAAGGTACGTTAATGAGGTGTGCAGCTTGGTACATATTGAAATCTAACCATTTGGTAGTGCCATCAAAATAGTCGTATGAACCTGTATAGCCTGCCGGATGACATGTAGCCAAGTGCTGGCGACCATCAGCAGTATGAAGAGTTTCGGCAAATTGCGACCAAAAGGATTTGCGAGCAGGCGTGTCGTATGGTGCATCTGCTCCCACAATCCATATAACATTATATCCAGCATACCGTGCGGCGATATACCGTGCCATAAGCAAACATTGCTCGTTGGAAAGGAAATAGTACGGAAACCAGTTACTATTGTAATTAGCCTCTGTGCGTCCACTTGCCCACACAGGCACAATGACTGCTACCAAACCATTATCGTTTGCTATTTGTACGATGGAATCAACATAATCAAAATAACGAGGGTTGATCATGGAAAAATCACGATTAAGAAAGTACGTCAACCCTTGACGATTTGTTACACCTTCAGGAAATAATGCTTCGGTCATCGGTTCAAAATGTAGCGCAGTGAAACCTCGTTCCTTGCGATTTGCCATGAGTTTCTTCACTTCATCAAGGGTAGAGCGCCATGTTATCTCCCAAGCCGTATCGCCTAAATAAAAAAACGGGTCGCCATCGGCATACGTTAGATAGCGACCATTGGAAGCCACTTTGGGAAAACCTTTTGCGTACAGATGGTTCGTTCCAGTGTACGCACGAGCGGCAATGGTTCCCGTGATGCCATGCAATCCCGCATTGGTGGTATCACTACACGTTGTGCGATACGTCCATTCGCCTTCCAGCACTGGCGCAAACCGAACGCGGTAATCAGCCGTTGTGCTACCCGCGCTGCTCGTGCTATTCACGTTACCATTCCAAAAGCCATAAATACGAATGCTCTTGCCGCTTGTGTGCATGAAGGTGCAGGTCACAAGGACATCTTTATGGGGATGCGGATATGTTTTGGGTGACGTAAGGGCAATTTCAATCGGGCGGTATGTTTCTGCTTGTTTTGGCTGCGCGTACAGTGTTACCATAGTACAGAACACGGCAATGACAAAGAGGAAAGAATACAGAACTCGAATCATAGCACGGTGATGAATGGGTAAAGAAAATATATCGCAAACGTTTTTCTATTCTCAGGCGTGAACGGTAGAGTTAAACAAATAGGGAGGGTTTTGGAATGGCGTGGATACAAAATATTCTGACAACGGAGCAAACCGCAACAGCATTAGCTTTGCAGGGAGCGGCGGATTTCTTCGACGTTCTCGCGGGGAATAGTAAGCGCCGAAGCGATTTGTTCAACGGTTAAGCCTAAGTGCAGTAAATTTGCCACGCCTTCAAGTTTACCTTCAAGTTTACCTTCATTGCGTTGCTGATTTCCATACTGTTGCACCGCAACACTTTCGTGAATATCGTCAAATATTTCTCGTGTGTCTATCATGGCACGTATCTCCTCAAGGGTGAGTTGTTTGTATTTGCTCAAGTACAAACTTACGAATAAATCCCGAAAAAGCTGCTGTCGCTTTCTATCGGTTATCCCGTCTATCGCTGTTCCAAGCTGGTGAACAATTGCACCATCTTTTGCGATGTCCGATGGCGTGACCGTTAGCCTCATCAGGAGTACAGCCGCCTCACCTTCGATTTCTGCGTTCATTGCTGCCGTCTGCTCGTCTAAATAGAGTACACGGAGCGTTCCACCAGCAACGAGGTGGTGCCAGACCCCAGCATCAGTATCAATCTCGCGTGAACGCAAGAACAGCAGCATTTGCAGGGTATGAACCTCTGGGTTTTGGAGTTTGTATAGCGCCGTTTCACTCACAATGCGGTCATACACCTGTTCGTCGCGGTGAAACTGGACTTCGACGATGATAACGGGCAGCGATGGGTCATCGGGCAGAAGAACACCATCAATACGGTGCGCTTTTTCTTTCAACTCAACGGATGTAAAACGGTAGTGGGCATGTTCTGGAGCAGGTAATCCGGCAAGCCGAAGTGCCAGTTCCGGCTGTTCTTCAAAGAGGTTATGGAAGAGGTTATGGAAGAGGATATCCGTTTTCACAGAGGTTTGATGCTTAAACGTGAGTGATGGAATCTATGATTTGATGCGGTATCGGTTTACCGCCCTCCAAACAGCGAACCCAATTTTAGCTTCCACACAAGCCACGCTGCTTCCCAGATGATATTTTTACTCATTTTGGAGATACCACTGCGACGGTCTATAAAAATAATCGGGATTTCTTTGATGCGTGCACCTGTGCGCCAAATCTTGAAGTTCATTTCAATCTGGAACGCATAACCGTTGGAGCGAATTTGCGTAAGGTCTATGCGACGCAACACCTCTGCGCGGAAGCATTTGAAGCCGCCTGTTGCGTCCTTAATCGGCATTCGTGTAATCACGCTCGTGTAAAGATTTGCAAACCAACTGAGCAACAAGCGCTGCATGGGCCAGTTCACCACGTTGACACCGCTTACGTAGCGCGAACCAATCACCAAATCCATATGTTCAATTTCCTGCAAAAATCGCGGGATTTCCTGTGGGTCGTGCGAAAAATCTGCATCCATCTCGAACACAACTTCGTAGCCACGTTCTAACGCCCAAATAAACCCTTGGCAATAGGCGGTTCCCAAACCCATTTTACCAGCCCGCTCCATCAGGTGCAAGCGTGATTCTGTCTGCATCATCTGTTTGACGGCAGCGCCCGTTCCGTCCGGCGAATTATCATCCACGATAAGGATATCAACAGCTGCGTGCGCCGCAAACACAGCGCTAACGATCTGCTCAATATTCTCAAGCTCGTTGTAGGTTGGTATGACGATTAGGGCTTTCACTTTTCGATGCGGTTCATTTGGGGTAACTATAAAAATTATTCGCTGGCGTTACTCATGCTGTTCCACTGCCTCGCAGCACACGAAACACCGTGCGGACAAGGATTTCTATGTCTAAGCGGAATGACATATGTTCAATGTAAAAAAAATCGTATTCAAGACGTTTTCGGACGTAATAAACGGTCTCTTCCTGTGTTTCAAATTGAATCTGATACCATCCTGTCAGTCCCGGTCGAACACGATGGCGGCGCGGATAGTAAGGCAATTCTTTGGTATATTTTTCCGCAAAAAAGGGGCGTTCTGGGCGTGGACCAACAAGGCTCATATCGCCTTTCAGAATGTTCCAAAACTGTGGAATTTCGTCAATATGCGTTTTGCGGATAATACGACCAACACGGGTGACGCGAGCATCGCCCGTTTTTGCCCACTGCGGACCATCTTTTTCGGCATCGGTTCGCATCGAACGAAATTTGTAAATCATAAACCGCCGTCCATTTTTGCCGACGCGCTCCTGCGAATACAGCGCCGGACCGGGTGATTCCAAGCGGACGACGAGTCCTACAAGTACCCAAAAGGGCATTCCTACGGTAAGCGCAAGAGCGCTGAAGACAATATCCATCAGGCGTTTCACGATTTCTTCCCAGGGCTTCATCAACTGCTGCCGTACTTCAATAAGCGGCATTCCGTAAATCTGTGTTGTCCGCGCCTGACCGGAGAAAATTTCGTAGAGGTCGGGAACAATTTTCATGGCAATGCCTCGCTCGTCGCAGTGCGTGGCGATGTGCAGCATCTCCTCGTGGTTGGGCGCATCCACCGACATCAGTAGTTCCTGCGGGCGAAGCATGTCCAACACCGTCGGAAGCTCTTCAAACGTGCCGAGTGCAGGAACACGGGCGCTATTGTTTTGGGATGCCCGCCAAAGGTCGAGTTCGTCGCCTGTGTTCAGCACCGCACCAATGGGTTTGTAGCCAAATGCTGGTGCGCGGAGCAGTGAATCCAACAGCACACTTAATTTTGCCGCGCTACCGACCAATATCACCGAAAACGAGATAAAGCCTCGTTCGCGGAGCGCTTCTTGCAAGAGGCGTGCCAACAAGCGCCCGACGCAGACGCAAGCAGACAGGTTCAGCCAATACAAAAACACGATAAAGCGTGAGTTTTGCTGCACGATGTTTACGTCATCCAAAACAATTACCAAACCTAAGATACAACATCCGATGAAGGTAACGCGAATCACCGTAAAAAACTCATCGAATGGGGAGCGGATATACCAGTTGGCATACAGCCCCGAAAACCAAAAAAGTAACATCCAATATCCATAGAGCGCCAGCGCAAATGCAGCTGCTACGATCATCATTTCATCGCCCCATATGGCGGTATCGAACATCTCATGGGTGGCAGAAAACCAACCCGTTTTGAAGCGGATAAGGTAGTATCCCCAAAAACTCACTGCAAGCGTGAGCATATCGAACGCCACCTGATACAAACGCGGCGAGCGAGGGACGTGCCAGCCCGTGCGGATAGGCGCAAAGGTTGAGGTTCCTTGCGGCAATGGCAATGCGGACGATGGAGCGTGTGAATCGGTCATCTGTAAGCGGTGTCCAACTCTTGTGGGAACAACGGAGTTGCGATTGCTGTTACAATAGTTGATTTGTTTTCGTTATACGCTATGATTGTGTTCTAATGCTACGAACAAACGACCGCGCAATATCAATTTCTCGTTTGCCGACAAAACCAGTAACAATCACGAGCAGTACAAATATAGGAATAGTCAGGAGAAAACAGGCAAGCGTTGATGCAATCGTTGGCAGAAAAAGCGCTTCGCCGATCGCCCCGCCGATAAGGAGCAGTGACCGCATGATAAGGTTCACAACAGCCTTTGTGCCGCAATATTCCGCAAGAACTTTGAATGCGATTGCTGCTGCAAGTGTGCAAGCAAGGGCTTTGGAGGCAATCGCACCAATAACATGATACGGCGGAATAAGGATGAAATCTGCAACGATAGTCGTAAGAAATAATGTCCCAAAAATTGAGTAATTACGCCGTTGCCACGAGATAGCAGTATTGATGGTCAGTAAAAACGTTACTACAAAACTCGGTACAATAGCCCATACAAAGAAGAAAAATTCCTTCTGATTATCCATATACAAAGCGCCAGAACTAAGATGGATAAGCCATGGAAGTGCTGCCGAAGCCGTCATAGCAAATCCGATCGCAAATAGTACGACCAGTTTTACGCCTTGCAAAATATAGGAACGCGAACGTTCAACATCGCCGACCGAGAATGCTGCAATGGTCGGAAACATAGCCGTTGCAAGCGCCACCACAAACACCAACGTCGGCGCAACTAACCGATACGCCGCAGCGTAGATGCCAACATCTATTTTTGTTCCGAAATAATCTAACACCATCGTATCGGCAATGGTGTGTCCTTGTTGCAACAACACTACGACAAACACAGGCATGGAAGCTTGCCACAGAGCTTTGGCCCACGGCACTTCAAACGGGGCGCGGAGAATGTGCCAGTTTTTATCCAACAGAAGCATCCACACGAATCCGGGCAATGCCGAGAGAACCAACCATCCCATCACTGTTAATGTGGTGAGATGTCGTGCATCCATCCACACCAATACAACGAGCAGTACGCTGTCAAGCAACATTGCTAAGGATGGCAGTAGTTGGTTCGAACGCGCTCTCCGTCTGATTTCCAACACGGAGCGCAGAAGTGCTATTTTGCCCGAAAGAAATAAATGCACCGCCCATAGCATCATTGGTATGGTTAAATCCCACCCATACCAGAAACAGAGCGCCATCAGAATAAATGTTCCGGCGCACCAAAGCACAAATCGTAATTTGAAGAGCGTGGAAATAATTGCTGCTTCGTTCTCAGGCTCACGCACCGCGATTCCAGTGGCAATCGTTGTCATGCCGGCTTCCACAAAGCAGGTCATTACAAACGCGCCAACCTGCTGAATCCAGAAAAACTCGCCGTTTTCTTCTTTTGTGAACGTAGATTGAATAATGCGGTAGGTCACAAACGACAGCAACGCACTCAAGACTTGGGTGAATACGATAATGCTTGTGCCGGAAATAATGGTATGAGCGGCATTGGAAGGTCGGTGAGGCATTATGGCGATAGTTGTCAGGAAATGTTGATATTGAAACTTGGAACTGTTACCACGTGAGCGATTTTAAGTATTCCCAGCCCGCTTGACGCAAATCCTCCCACGAAAAACCATCTTCGTCGGTGCCGGGCATGATAAATACAGCATCCTGTTCGCAGTATTCAAAATCAACGGCGGTAACGGCTTCAAGCAATGCTGTAAATGCCGCACGAGTGAAATAATCCTCTTCTGCAATTTCCTCAATTGTATCCATCACGGGGACAAGCGCAGATGCGGTTTCCAGCACAAAAAGCATTGTCACCACCACGTAATATTTATCGTTGCTCATGCGTCGTGCTTCGTCAATTTCCGCGCCAATCTCCTCTGGCTCGGTTGCCATGCTGGATTGAATATCGTTCGACCACTGCTCGAACTCTGCAATAGCATCGTCATCGTGCGGAACGTAATCCCAATAACCATATTCCCAATATGGTTGCTGCTCCAAAAGTACGGCTGCAACGCGCTTGTAGAGCGCTCGTTTTTCTTGCGGTTTTTCTTGTCGCATTGCGTCGGCTATGATGTCGCGGATTTGGTGTGCCGACGTATCCGTGTTCAGCGTAGCAAACACGACTTGAATGCCCAGAAAAAATCGTTCCGGCTCACTGTTAAAAAGTGATGAAAAGAAGCCGCGACGGTTCATAAAGCATTCCTCACGATGAACGTCCTCCAAAACTGCTGCTGCGTCCGAACGAACCCGATCGCCCAGCACGAACACCGCTCATAGTACCGCGACTGGAGTTCATCCGCACCCCCACAAAGCCAAAGCCCGTTGGACGAGATTTGCCTACGCCGGACGAACGATTCCCACCAACGCTACTGGCAGAAAACACCGTTGGTCGCCGTACTGCCTGATACGCAGGTGCAGAAAACGACGACGCTGGAAGCCGCGTCATAGCTGGAAGCGGACGATAGTAGCTGTAGGAGGCGTAATGATGGAAGAACCACATTGAGACGAATGGATTGCCACCATAATAATAAACAGGTTGCGGATAATATACTGGTGCTGGAGCATAACCACCGCCGTTGGCGTATTGTTGCTGTTGTCCTTGCTGATACTGCCCTTGCTGACTATTCTGTGGCTGTCCTTGCTGAGGTTGACCATTTTGTGGTTGCAAATTTTGTGCGGTTGTTAACCGCTTTGCCGAGTCTGTGAGTGGTTGCGCGGTTATTGCAGCTTGAGCTGTCTGGGACGTTGCTGCTGTTTGTGGCTGGAAACGCGTAAGTGGTAGCATAGAAACAGCGATGCTTTTTTCTTGAAACGTCGCAAAATCGTCATTGAGGTCGTCAAGCTCAGTTTTTTGTGCCTCGCTCGGCACACCATAGAGCAAATTCCCGATGTTTAGCGATTTTAGATTGTCCGCCGTTGGCAGTTTTGCCATGTAGCGATTATCAAACTGGTTATCTGCATCGGTGTATTTATTCAAGCGGTTACTATCCAGAACAATGAGTGCTGGTGCGGTTGCGGGGCGTTTTATCGCTTTTTCGGTGATTTCCTGTGCGTAATACAGCATAGCGCCCAGTGTCTGTTGTGATGGCACAACACCAAGCGGGTGCGGCAAGTTGTCAAATGTTATCACGGGCTGTACCACGTCTGCCACTGCCGCCGCAAACGCGACTGCTTCCGGTCCGGGAATATCCACAAGAAGGAGTGTTTGTTGCGGGTTTTTTGACTCTTTCAGCAATTCTTTCATCCCTAAGCCTCGTGAATATGCTTCGCGCATCGCGTTTGAAAACACGGGTTGTGCCGCATTTCGTAGGCTTTCTTGCGAGAGTCCTTGTATCAACGTCGGCGTGAAATAAGGTTTCCATGCGTCAGCTGGCTGATACGCTTTCATCAAAGCATCCGGCTGGGTATATTTTTTCCAGTCTGGCGAACCTTTGCTGTCGTTTGCTTGTCTATCGGTGAATGTTAGCGTTTTGTCAGTAGAGCCTACGTTCCAGCCCTCTTTTTGCTGAAGTTCGAGGGCGTTTTTTTCAACATCCACATCGTCATCATCGTCCTCGGCACACGATGATACTATGCCCGCCATACCAAATAATGCAGCCGTGCTAACAAGTTGTGTGTTCATCTCGCGTCGCGTGAGCATTCGGTTCCACCACGTGCCTGTTTCGCCCGTTATTTCTGGTACTCCGCTTCTGGGCGTTATGCCTTGTGGTGTGGTTATTTCTGGTTCCATAGTTGTTTTAAGCAGTCGTGAAAACTTGGTTGTAAATGTAACTTACAGAATAAATGTCGGTGCTGAAATCGCTCTATAATCCGTTGCCACACGTGCAAGTCTTGTGTAGATGCCGCTTGCAGAGCCGCCCACAAGATAGACACCGTAATTTGGAAGCAGTTGTTGGTTGGAAGTACCCTCATTTCCGCTTTTTACTTCTTCCGGCATCACCTCAAAAAAACGTTGCACAATCCAACGCTCTGGCACTGCCATTGCAAGGCAGACCTCCCATTGTTCCTGCGTTGCAAACCGCCCGATAATAACTTCATCACCCTCGCAGCCATAATCTGATTTTAAAACCCATTCATTTTTTGCACTTTGGATAACTAAAATATTACTATCGCAAAGGCGTTGCGTTTCAGGAACATAGCGGCGAATGTTTGTCTGAGCTTGTTCCGAAAAGAGATTTATATGCTGCCACACAAACGCCATCGTGAGTTTGTTTTGTGTCAACACCGCTCCAAGTGGGTTCACGACCGTCACCATACCTGCCAATTCAGCACCGATAAGAGCACGAAGCTCTCGGTCGAGCGGGGCGGGGTCGGGAAAATCGTCCGCGTCGCGCCACACAGGTAGTCGCTCGCCCCACCAATCGGTTTTGTAATGGCGCAAGATGATGTCAAGCGGTGTATCAAACATGCCAACTCGTGCATTTGCCATTGAATGCAGGTTGTAGGGCGAACCTGCCACAATGATGAATCCTGCTTGCCGAAGCCATTCACGGTACAGAACAATCATCGAAAGGTCTTCCGGCATTTCTGTTGGGTAAACTATGCCAATAGTCGGTTGCGATTGTGGTTCACGAACACTCGCTTGATAGGACGACCATACCATCGCACAAAAGCGCTCTGCAAAGCCCTGATTAGGGTTTCTAACACCGCTCGTATCTAATAAATGCCGAAAACACAGGTCGTTTAACAGTACCGTTTCCGCTTCGCCGCTCGGCGTGTCGGAATTCATCTCACACATTTGAATGCGACCATCCGCAAGCAAGAATAAATCTAATCGAGCAATGCCGTGCCAGCGCCCACTTGAAGATAACCACATCAGTTTTTGATACGGCGTTAAATGAAAGAACTCATCAAGCAGTGCCGGACGCGACCAGACAATAGCAGAGATCTCGTCATAAAGCCGCCCGATGTCCTCTGCCGCGTGCTTCAACTTTGCGTAAACACTCGATTCCAGCACGATGGGCTTTATGCGAAAGCGCTCCTCTCCTTCCACCCATGGGTCGCTGATAACGCAGGTGTGCTGCAAAGCCACCGCAAACGAGGCGTAATCTAAGAACGAGGACTGAAGGGGTTTCATGTGGTTTCATAATGCGTCGCGTTCTGCCCAATACTTTACGTCAATTTTGCAATCATCAACGCCGATGCGATATAGCTCACGGATTCGATTATACCAGCATTCAGATTGCGATCATTGCTAATTTCGCTATCCAGCCGCCCGCCGTAGATGCTGAATCCTCCGCCGAGTAATAATCCTTGTACAAGTACCTGACGAATCGGATAGAGCGCTACAACAGCCACCAGAGCTTTGCCAAACGAAAAGAAGCTGTCGGAATAGTCCAAAAAATCGCCTTCAATCGCGTGACCAACAATAATGCCGACTGCTATCATAATACCTGCGTAGCTCATGGCTGCTGGAATGTTCCCCGAAAAGATTTCTTTGACATCATCGTAGGAAGTTAATAAGCGGAAAGCAGTAGTAATCAGCAACAAAGAAGCCTGTCCAACAAGGAAAAACACAAGTGCTGTGACGAAATTGCCACCCTTCGCTTCGCCCGATACACACGACGCAATGATAATACCTGTTGCGACGTAACTTCCTGCAACAACAACACCAGCAGCTATATTTCCATCACGAACCGCTTGTAGGCTTGCTTTTGAAAGAAAAAACCGCAGCGAAAATGTTGCAACAATAGCTAACACGACAATACCACCAATACCATAGCTTATCACTGGCAGTACGTCACCGATGATACTTCCCCGTCCTTCACCAGTCAAAACAGCCGCTGTGATGAGGATAATTGCTAATAAATAACCCGCCGACTGTACACCGATGGCAGGGTTATCTTTTTCAACAAGAGAATCAATCAAATGGACGTTCATCACAACCTGATTGACGAGGCGTGCTACCACGACCAGCAGTGTCGTTGCACATACAACAAAGAAGATACTTGCAAAGTTCATGATAGTCAGGGGAAGTGGGTGTGAGAAATGGAAGCCTTACGAATTAGTCGTTTACGAATAGTCGGTAAATCGTTGCACCGTAATCTACAGCTTTTTGCAGGAACATCAAACAGGAACAGCACTATCGTATGGCATCAGATAATAGCAAGCAAAAATACTATTTGGAGGGGTAGCTCGGCGATGGTTTGGGCAATGGCGATAAAAATTCCTACGCTTCTGCTAAAGGTTCTGCAATTGGCAGCACAATACGTGTTGTTGTTTTTTGCTCAACAACGCTATCAACGCTGAATTTACCATTATGAAGCTCGACAAGTTTTTTTACAATGGCAAGTCCCAGCCCAGCGCCCTGCTGCTCATACAACCCTCGCTCAAACTGACTGTATGCTCCGATGTTATTAATTTGCTCTACAGTCATACCGCGTCCGTGATCGGTCATATCTAATTGGTAGTGCTGATCTTCCACTCTGCCTGTAACCACAATTAGTGTACCCGGGTTGGAGAATTTGAAGGCATTACTGGAAAGTTCATCAATAACTTTGTAGAAATTTTGGATAGACATTGTCACTTCCGCTTCATCAACATCAATAACAACGTCACCATTCCGTTCGTGTCCACCTGCTTGCGACATCACGATATCCTCAATTGTTGCCCGAAGACCCATTGCACGCTGTTTCTGTAGCTCGGCAACTTCTTTTGGGTTAGCAGCAAGGCTTTGAAGTTGTGTATAAACAAGAAAGTTCTCCGTCAGGCGGTGCAACCGACGCGCCGAATCTTGAATACTTACTGCCATGAGTTCCACTTCGTGAAAATCCACTTCCTCGCCTAATTGTGCGGCACGAGCAAGGTCAATCAGAATATCTGCACACCCCATTAAGCCGTTAAGCGGTGTGCGGAACTCGTGCGGCAATGCGTAGGTGATATTTCCCCGCAGAGCATCGAGCTTTTCCTCGAACTGTTCGGCGACTTGCTTTTGTTTGCTGAATTGGACATTGACAGCAGCAATAAGCTCATCGGTCGTGAAAGGTTTTGTAAGGTAATCGTCAGCTCCAAGCTCCATCCCACGGCGCATGTCAGATTTTTCTGCCTTTGCCGTGAGAAAAATAAACGGCGTAGTACTGATGTCCTTGATTTTACGAATTTCTGCCAGTGTACCAAATCCATCCAAGCGTGGCATTGAAACGTCACACAAAATCAAGTCTGGCTTTTCCGATTTTGCTTTTTCGACACCCACTATGCCGTCTTCAGCAGTTACGGTAATGTACCCCTCGAACTGTAACGTGGTTGCAATGTCTTCACGAATAAAATCCGTGTCGTCAATAACGAGAATTTTTCTCATAGCGCTTGGCTTGATTGTGAGTTTTTGAGCCGGAGACAGTCACTGACAAGTATTTGAAAAAACACAGGTCGGCAGCTATTATTTTTTCTTTGTCATCGTTGTTTTTGTTGTAGCTTTTGTCGTCGTTGTTTTCGTTGTTTTTCCCTTTGCCACTCCCGTTTTCGATGCGGCAGCTTTTGTTTTGCTCGTAGTTTTAGTAACGGGTTTAGGTTGTACCTTTTCGATATCGCCGTCCTCCGCACCTGCCAGAGTCAAACATTCTACAAACGTCAATGCTTCGGCTATTTTGCCTTTGGGAATTTTCACATTGAGTTTGCCAACAGCAATGTATGGACCCCAACGCCCTTTGAGAACACGCACGGCGGGGTTTTCAGGGAATTCCCTGATAATACGTTCAGCGTCTGCTTTGCGTTTGGCAAGGATAAGCTCTATCGCTTTGTCTGCATCTATGATATAGGGATCATCCTCTTTAGAAAGCGAATAAAATTTGTCATCATGGAGAATATACGGACCGAAACGACCAATAGCAACCTTCATCCCTTTTTCCTCGAACGTCCCGACTATGCGCGGCAATTTAAACAAGTTGAACGCTTCTTCCAACGTTATCGTATCAAGCGATTGCCCTGCTCGTAAACTGGCGAATTTTTTTTCCTCATCGTCTGCTTCACCAATCTGGACGACGGCACCGTACCGAGCAAGTCGCGCAAACATTTTCTTTCCGCTCTGCGGGTCTATACCCAAATAGCGCTCACCACTTTGACGGTCGGCAGTTTCGACGGTTTTTATCACGGTCTGATGAAACGGCGTGTAGAACTCCTCCAACATTTTATTCCACACCTTTTGCCCTTGTGCGATTTCGTCAAACTCCTTCTCGACGGTTGCCGTGAAGTTGTAATCCATGATTTGGTCAAAATGCTTCATCAAAAACTCCGTCACGAGTGTCCCAATATCGGTTGGGAAGAGCTTACTGCGCTCGGCTCCGTAATTTTCGATTTCTTTACGACTTATAATCAGATTGTTTCTGAGTGTGAACGTCTGGAATTCACGCTGTTTGCCGTCACGGTCTTCTTTGGCGACGTAGCCACGTTTTTGAATCGTCGAAATCGTTGGCGCGTAGGTCGAGGGTCGCCCAATACCGAGTTCTTCCAATTTTTTTACCAAACTCGCTTCGGTGTAGCGTGGTGCGGGCTTGCCGAATTTTTGCACGGCGTTCATCTCTTTGAGTGATAACGCCTCGCCAACGGCAAGCGGCGGAAGCATGGATTCATCCTCATTGTCCGATTCATCATCAGTAGATTCGAGGTAGAGTTTCAAAAAGCCGTCAAACTTCAACACTTCACCCTCAGCAACGAGGTTTTCCGGTGCAGAGGAAATGCCAATTGTAACAATCGTGCGTTCAAGCTGTGCGTCCGCCATTTGTGAGGCAACAGAGCGTTTCCAAATTAAGTCGTAGAGTCGGACGGCGCGGTGATCAATCTCTGGTGTTTCTTGTACGCTCTGTCGCGTGAAATCCGTCGGGCGAATCGCTTCATGTGCTTCTTGGGCGTTGGCAGACTTTGTGGTGTATTTGCGGGTTTGGAGGTAACGTTCACCGTAATTATTCGTGATGGCAGCTTTCATGCCTTCCAATGCCTGCTCCGAGAGGTTCACCGAATCCGTCCGCATGTAGGTAATATATCCAGCTTCGTATAAACGTTGTGCCAAAAGCATGGTTTGAGAAATTGAAAACCCAAGTTTGCGGCTGGCTTCCTGTTGAAGTGTTGAAGTGATGAACGGTGCGGATGGAGATTTTTTCGCGGGTTTGACTTCCAAGTTTTTTACCGTAAACCCCGCTCCAATACACGATTTTAAAAAACGTTCTGCTTCCTCGGCAGTTGAAAAACGTTTCGGAAGTTCTGCTTTGAAGAATTTGCCAGAACTATTTGTGAGTTCTGCGGTTACGCGGTAGCTGAACACATAATCGAACGCCTTAATCTCCTTTTCGCGCTCAACAATAAGCCGCACGGCGACAGATTGGACGCGCCCTGCCGACAGCGACGGCTTTACTTTTTTCCACAGTACGGGCGAAAGTTCAAATCCCACAAGCCTGTCTAACACGCGGCGTGCTTGTTGGGCATTCACGAGATTGTCGTCAATCTGGCGCGGATGCTGAACGGCGTGGAGAATCGCAGTCTTCGTGATTTCGTGGAATACTATACGCTTTGTGTTTGCTTTTGTGAGTTTAAGCGTTTCGTACAAGTGCCACGAAATCGCCTCGCCTTCGCGGTCTTCGTCCGATGCAAGCCAGACAATTTCTGCCTGTACGGCTAATTTTCTCAGTTCCGAGACTACGTCACGTTTATCTTCCGTGACCTCATATGTTGGTTTGAAGCCGTTTTTAATATCAATTGCGCCGTCGCCTTTTGCTAAATCACGAATGTGACCAAAGCAGGATTTTACGATAAATTCCTTGCCTAAATAGCCTTCGATAGTTTTTGCTTTTGCCGGAGATTCGACGATAACAAGATTTTTGATTGCCATAAATTCTTTTGTATCCTTCTTGCTGTATATAATTTCGCAGAGTAAATATCGCAGATTATGTGCATAAAGCATGATTGCTTAACACATCGCCCACCGATGCACGAGGGTAAAATTAGCAAATTTTTTGTAATGCAACACATTTTTGCGTTTTCTGCCTTTGAAGGGTGTAAAAAGGCAATCATTCTTAGAGGTAAGGCAACCCAAAAACTGTAGCCGTTTTCTTTAGAGGCAGGTAGCTTTGCAAATAACACGAAAGCCGCCTGAAAAATCAAGCGGCTTTCGTGTTGCGACAGTGCCCAGGGCGGGACTTGAACCCGCACGCTCCTTACGAAACTCAGGATTTTAAGTCCTGTGCGTCTGCCGATTCCGCCACCTGGGCAGGTGGTCGGTCAACTATTGCGGAGCAAAAATCGCAAAATGCCACACAAAATCCAAGAACTAATGCGCTTTATTATATGTTTTATGCCGATAATGCGTTTTTGGCAATGAGGCCTGATGCCATTGCACCAGAGAAAATCACAAGCGGGACACCATCACCCCGATGTGAGGAGCCTCCGCAAAATACAAAGATTGAGAAGTCATAGTTACGATTTGCAGGACGCGGAAAAGCAGCATTGCGCGTGTTAGACAAAATGCCATACTTGAATTAAAGTCAGAGTTTTGTAAATTCAGCAGGAGGCTCAAGAAAAATTCAAAAATTGCCGTACCCTTCCGCAATACTCTAACTTTCATAGCTAATAGAGTTCATTCCGATTATTGTACAGGGATCGTCATGCTAGCGAGTGCTGGCACCCATAGTTCGCAACACATCTGGATTCCAGCCGGAGTTCATCCCAGCGAAGGCTGGGGACAGGAATGACATACAGTAATCGGAATAAACTCAAATGTACAACTGACTAAGGTGAAAGACGTAAATAAGTTAAACCAAAATTCGGAAATTACTGTGAAATATCAATGACTTACAAAAATAAATAGTCTAACTTTTACCTGTCCATATCTTTTATTTATGGTACGAATAATTCAATTCTGGCTGGTTGTGTTGATAAGCGCTCTTCAGGTTTTCATTCAGGTTCCGATTCAACTCTTCGCACAGGCGAAGCCGTACAACCCACATATTGACGTGCTGAATTACACCTTCCGTCTTGCGCTGAACGACCGAAACGATGAAATTCAGGGTGAAACGACAATTGATGTTGCGTTCAAAACCGATGGAGTGAAGGCATTTCAACTTGACTTAATTGGTAAAATGGGCAAATCATCAACGGCTTCAACAGCAGGAATGACGGTGCTTTCCGTCAAAGAGGGTTTGAAAGTAGTGTCGTTCTCCCAAGATAGCACTCGCATCACGATTCCG
>JANYIG010000228.1 GCA_025358765.1 Candidatus Kapaibacterium sp. | reverse complement strand
GGTGTAAATTTCACAGGTGTTAATTCCGTTACTATTGGCGGCACGAATGTACAAGTCGTGAATGTCCAAAACGGTCTTGTCACCGTGAATGTGCCACCGGGAGTGTGCGGACCTGTTACGGTCAGCCGACCAGCAGGTACGTGGGGTCCGACTGGCAGCGCGACTGCGACGCAGCCGTTCGCTTGCCTCACGACTCTTGCTTTCACGTTCGCACCGAACATGGGCGGACCATCAACATTAGTCACCTTAACTGCCGGTGCAGGGGTAAACTTTACTGGTGCTTCGCAAGTAACGATTGCTGGAGTTCCGGCAACGATTATCTCGGTAAATGCAACGACGATTGTCGTTCGTCCGGGCAATACTGTTAATGCTACGGGACCTATTGCGGTGACGATTCCGACTGGTATAGGCACATCCACTCAACAGTTTGTCTTTAGCACCGGTCCGGTGATTACAAGCGTCACACCGCCAACGGTGATTGCAAACGGCAAGTTTGTGACCTTTGCTATTAACGGTACAGGCTTTTCAAATGTTGGTGCAGCACCGGAAGATGTCTCTATCAACCAGCAAGGCACGACGGCCGACCGTATTCTTACGGTAAGCAGAAGTGCTACGCAGGTTGTGGCGGTACTCGCAGCTGAGGCAAATGTAAAGAGTGGCACACGGACGCTGTTCGTCCAAAACTCCGATGGACAGTCTGCGAGTTTCCCGATAACGTTTACTGCTGCTCCAGCGCCAACATTGACATCGGTAACACCGACCTCAACAACGGCGAGCGGTAGAGCGTTTACGGTGACAGTCAACGGCACGAACTTCTTTGATAAAGATGTGTTCTCCGTGCTTATCAATAACTTCCCGACGACGTTTACAGTAACGAATGGTACGCTGGTTACGTTTACCGTGCCAGAAGACCTAAATAGTATTGCTGGAACGTTGAACGTCATCCTCCGCAATCAAGATGGACAATCTGTATCAACCTCCGTCCGCATCAATGCGGCAGTTGGTCCGCCGCAAGTTGGTCGTATAACGCCGCCAAGCGCCCCTGTGGGTTCTCCGGGGCGGAATATCACGATTAGTGGTGCAGGCTTTGCCGGGAATGCTACGGTGTTCTTTGCTGGTGTACAGCTAACGGTCGTCTCCAGTATTCTTGACTCGAACATTGTCGCCTTCGTTCCTGCAAGTTTGCTAACGACGGTGCGTGTTGCTTCGGTATCCGTTACAAACAAAGATGGCAGATCGGGTACAGGTGTCTTCCGCGTTTTGGAGGCAGCGCCGACCATCACGCGTATTGACCCAACACCTTCGACTGGTGCAAGTCAGTTTGGATTCGTCTTAACGCTTAACGGTACAAACTTCCGCAGCGGTGCATCGGTACTCTGGGATGGTGGTGGACTCGGTGGCGTGACGTTGCTGAATCCAAACCAGATTACAGCTCAGATTCCAGTAGGATTAAATACAACTGGTCTCCACACTGTAACACTGGCGAACGTCGATGGGCAAACAACAACGGCAACGTACCGCATAGGTGCGCCAACGTTCCCGAGCATTGCCCCTGTGGGCGGCATTACGCCTGCATCAACCAACGCTAACGGTTCTGCATTCGTGATTACGATTGTCGGTAGCAACCTCAATCCGAATGCTATTGTGACATTTACCGTTCCGGGTCAAGCACCGCGCCAGTTGCAGATAGTTGGCATCAATGGTGATTCCACGCAGCTTCGCGTCTTCGTACCACCAGGCTTGAACACGGTTCCAAACTCGAATATTGAAATTCGGGTCACGAATCCTGACACGCAGACTGCTTCACGCACACTTACTGGTGTCAGCAAAGGTGTTGTCAGTCCGATTGAGGCGAAGGTGTATCCAAATCCTGTGGGCGAGGAACTCGTCGTCGAAGCGGAAATGTCGAAACCTGCGCTCGTGACTATGCGCCTTACGGACATTATGGGACGCACATTAATGACGTTCCAGCAACAAGTGTCGCAAGGAGCATTCCGTAAGCAATTTGATGTCAGCAGCTTGACCACCGGTGTGTATATCTTCGAGATGTACGACGGCGAACGCAAGTTTGTTGAAAAGGTGATTAAACAGTAAATCTCTCAGCAATGAGTATCCACCGAATGGTGTGATAGGTATAATAAAAAACCCCGCTCTCGCAAAAGAGAGTGGGGTTTTTATTTTGTGAGATTCTGCAAAATAATAACTGCAACTGCTCAATAAATTACTTCATCAACTCCAGCACTAACGCTGATTTTGCCGGAACCGTCACGCTCGAAATATCGCTCAATACCTCGCCCGTTATTACATTTTTTGCCCGTATAAAGCCAGCCGTGCGCTCTCGAAACCTATTCGTTTTGACGGTTCTGGCATCCTTGTCATTGTTGTTGAGCATCACCATTATGGCTTCACTATTGTTATGGCGGAAGTAGGTATAAACACCATCCTGCGGGATAAAATGTGTGAGTTTGCCTGTGTGAACAACTGGCTTGATTTTGCGCCACTGAGCTAAGGTACGGAAATAATTAAATGCTTCATTTTGTTGTACACTCCGACCTTTTTCCGTGAAACCAGACGCACTGCGTCCGTTTGCAGAGTCATTCGCCCATCCACCCGGAAAATCCTTGCGAACAAGTGGGTCGGGGTCTTTTACGCCCGGCATGGCAAGCTCTGTCTCGTAATACACTTGCGGAACGCCGCGTGTGGTCAGCAAGACAGTGAGCGCCATTTTGAGCTTTCGCATATCTTCTTTCACAGCCGTGAAATAGCGGTTCAAGTCGTGGTTATCCAAGAAAATAACGTTGTTGTTTGCGTCCGTATATTGGAAATCGCTTGCAAGCACGTTATAGAGCTTTATTAAGCCCGTGTCCCAACTTTCGTTTTCGTTGAACGCGGCTGATAGGGCGAAGTTCAAAGGAAAATCTGTAGTTGCCGGAAGATTGGATACAAAGCCATCTTTGTTGCGCGTGTTCGACTGCCAATACGCACTCATGCCCACATCGTTAATCCACACTTCACCAACAATATAAAACTGTGGATATTCGGTCATCACTGCCTTTGCCCACTGTGCGGTAAAATCTTTGTCGGGATATGGATATGTATCCATCCGAATGCCGTCAATTCCTGCATACTCAACCCACCAAATCGAATTTTGGATAAAATATGTTGCCAAAAGCGGATTTTGCTGGTTCATATCTGGCATCATCGAATCGAACCACGTATCGCTCATTGAGTGCTTATCGGACTGCGCGGCATATGGGTCGGTAAGCGTAGATGCGCGGTAATTTCCACGTGGATACTCTTTTTTCCACGCGGGGTTTGTTTTGTAATCAGCCAACGAGTGCGCCCAATCAAGTGCTGGCGGGTCTTTGATGAACCAATGAGCATCGCCACAGTGGTTGAGTACCATATCTTTGACAATCTTCAAACCCATACTGTGCGCCTTGTCCACGTATTGTTTGTACAATTCATTACTGCCGAAGCGGGCATCAATCTTGTAATAATCGGTGATTGCATAACCGTGATAGGAATATCGTTCCATGTTGTTTTCAAGCAACGGCGTTGACCAGATTGCGGTGCAGCCCAAATCCTTGATATAATCAAGGTGATTGATAATACCTTGAATATCCCCGCCATGCCGTGCATGGAGCGAGTCGCGGTGCATGATGTCCGGCATTCCGGCAATCTTATCGTTTTTCGGGTCGCCGTTGGCAAAGCGGTCAGGCATGAGCATATAAATCACGTCCGCCGCGTTCAACCCCTGAATCCGACTGCGGTCGGTGGATTTGGCGCGAAGTTCGTAGCTGTACGAACGCTCTTTTTTACCAGAAGTAAACATGAGCGCCAGAGTACCAGCTTTAGCTTCGGGGCTGATGTGCAGGTTGACGAAAAGGTAGTTTGGGCTTTCGGTTTTGAGAACACCTTTCAGCTCCACGCCCGCGTATTTCAGGCTCACAGACGAATTGGCGATGTCTTTGCCATAGACGAGCAGTTGCAGTGCGGGGTTTTGCATACCCGTCCACCAGAACATCGGCTCGACGCGCTGGATATCAGGAATTTGAGCAGTCAAAATATTCGCATGTACCAGCACGAATACAGTTGCAAAGAGAAGTGGTCGAAGAATAGGGTTCATAAAAACAGTACGATACGGTTGGAGAAATAATGAATGACTTCAGAAAGGCATGAAGATACAGAGCGCGGTGCGAAAAAACAACGCAATCTCGTTTGTAATCGTAGGGAGCATTGAACTACATAGCCGTACACGAGAAATGATGCGAGTAGTTATGAATTTGTCCGTAAATTTGCACTTCTATTTTGTCTATTCACCAACAATCATATCATGTTTCTCGATCAAGCAGTAATTTTTATTACCTCTGGCAACGGCGGCGCGGGACTCGTCAGTTTTCGTCGTGCAAAATTCCAGCCCAAAGGTGGTCCCGACGGTGGCAACGGCGGCAAAGGTGGCGATGTCGTATTCCGCGCAAACCCGCATCTGAACACCCTTCTGGATTTTCGCTACAAACAACATTTTATTGCAAAAAATGGAATGCCGGGCGCTGGCTCCAACTGGACGGGTAAAAGTGCAAAAGACCTTGTCGTGCAGGTTCCGTGCGGAACGGCAGTGTTCGACGACGATACGGACGAGTTAATCGCAGATTTAACAAAAGCCGGACAGGAAGTCGTATTGGCAAAAGGTGGGCAGGGAGGTTTGGGCAATGCCGAGTTCGCAACTGCCACTAACCAAGCGCCACGGAACGCACAACCGGGTGGAACGGGTGTGGAACGCAAACTCCGTTTAGAACTTAAGCTCATTGCGGACGTAGGCTTGGTTGGTTTTCCGAATGCGGGCAAATCCACGCTCATTTCCGTCATTTCCGCCGCAAAACCTAAGATTGCCGATTATCCATTCACGACGCTTGTGCCGAATCTGGGTATTGTGTCGGTTCCGTTTGGCAATGGCGGGTTTGGCAGCACGACGTTTTGTGTGGCAGATATTCCGGGTTTGATAGAAGGTGCTCACGAAGGCAAAGGTTTGGGGATGCAGTTTTTGCGCCATGTTGAGCGGAATCGTGTGCTTGTGTTTTTGCTCGATACAACATCGGAAATCGAACCACAAGAGCAGTATAAACTCCTTCGCAAAGAGCTTAAACTTTACAATCCCGCGCTCGACCAAAAGCCGCGTATTATCTGTATTTCCAAGATGGATTCTCACGACGACAACGCGAAAAAAGCATTTCGCGTACTCAAGTTCCGCGACCCAAAAACGCCGATATTTCTTATCTCCGCTGTTTCCGGCGAAGGCATTGATGAGATAAAACGCGCTATGTGGGAGAAAATCCAAACGTCCGTCGCTCCTGTTGAAACCGCTGTCACTACTTGATTTTACGTCTTTGATGAATTATCTATGATGGATTCGCTGTTTCCGCCCGAACCCGCTTTGCAACAAAATGACACAGCAACATCAGCTTTTGCGCCGCTTGCCGAGCGTATTCGCCCACGAATACTGACGGATGTTGTAGGGCAAGAGCATTTGCTTGCTGCGGGAATGCCGCTTCACGTCTTGCTTTCGGGACAGAATACTCCTCAACTTACGGCTTCACTGCCTTCGATGATTCTTTGGGGACCGCCCGGTACGGGCAAAACCACACTTGCGTTGCTCATCGCACAAGCGCTGAATGCTCATGTTGTGCGAATGTCGGCGGTGGAGGCGGGCGTGAAGGAAGTGCGCGAGGTGATTGCAGCGGCGCAAAAACGGCGCAACGTTGTATCGCAAACCCAACCCAAAGCCACATCTGGTGCAACGATTTTGTTTATTGACGAGATTCACCGCTTCAGCAAATCGCAGCAAGATGCTCTACTTCATGCCGTTGAAAGCGGCGTGATTACGCTTATTGGCGCGACAACGGAAAATCCTTCGTTCGAGGTGAATGCGGCGCTGTTGTCGCGGTGTCAGATATATCGGTTGCAATCGCTCTCGGAATCGCACATTCGCACTCTTGTGGAACGTGCATTGCGCTTGCTTTCGGAGGAATATAGCAGAACGATACGCATTACCGATTGGGATGTGTTTATGCGGCTTGTGGGCGGCGATGCACGGACAGCATTAAATGCCGTCGAACTCTCTTTGCGTCTTGCGTTGAGCGTGATAGGACACGAGGAATCCAATACGTCGGATATTCTTTTGACTCGTGACTTCCTCGAAACGGCACTACAACAAAAAACACCACTTTACGACAAAGCGGGCGAGAACCACTACGACACGATTTCAGCATTCATCAAATCCTTGCGGGGTTCCGACCCCGATGCTGCTTTGCTTTGGATGGCAGTGATGCTCGAAGCGGGCGAAGATGCGCGGTTTGTTGCGCGGCGAATGGTTGTTTTTGCCAGCGAAGACATTGGCAATGCCGATCCGCAGGCGTTGCAGACGGCACTGGCAGTGTTTCGTGCGGTGGAAGTGATAGGAATGCCTGAAGCCCGCATCAATCTTGCTCAGGGCGTGACGTACTTAGCTTCAGCACCGAAATCGAACGCTTCCTACGTGGCTGTGGAAGCCGCTCTCGCAGATGTTCGCGGCGGCGTAATCACGAGTGTGCCACTGCATCTTCGGAATGCTCCAACGAAGTACATGAAAAGCGAGGGATATGGGCGCGAATACAAGTATCCACATGATTTTGAGGGTGGTTACGTCGAACAACAATATTTCCCCGATTCCGTTCAACCCCGCACGTATTATATGCCCCGCGAAGCTGGCAAAGAAGGGGAGTTCCGCGAACGGCTCCACGCCTATCGCCCAGAGCGTTATTCTTTGCCTCCCAATTCGCAAAATCAACGTTAGACCTCTTCTTGTTTGATGTCCTTGTTGAGGTGACGCTCAACAGCTTCGACCACATCCTCCACCGCGATGTGGCGTATGCAATTGTGGTGACCACAATTTGTGAGGTTATAGCCTGGCTTGATAACACCCAAACCCATACACGGGCTACACGGAAGGGCTTTCCACACATCCGTATGAATATTCTCTAAAGCCCGATAGCCGTAATAATCCGTCATACCAAACATACGTACTGTCGGGATACGACAAGCATTTGCAAGATGAGCAATACCGCCATCGTTTGCAATCAATAGCGCACATTGGCGTAAAAATGCTGCCGTCATTTCAAGCGGCAAAACATCAGCCTTGCAAACACGTTCGGGCGTGATAATAATGCCGACCATTCCAAGCCGCGTATTCATTTCTTCCAAAAGTGCAGTATCGGCATCGCTGCCAAAAAGCAGGATTCGTGCATGATACGTTGTCCGTACATGTTGGGCGGTTGCAATAAGATTTTCCACCCCCCATTGTCGCCAAGGTTGCGTTGCCCCGACAGCCGGGTGAATTCCTACCACAATATCGTTTGATTGTACGCCATGCGTGCGGATATATTCTTCGGCTCGATGAAGCGGAGATGTTTGGACGTGCAGGTGGATGTCGCGGCGAAATGGTTGTGTGTCAATATGCAACTCCTCTGCCAGAGCACAATAGCGCTCCGTTTCATGCTGACGATCGTTGTATGTAAGAGCCACAGGATTTGTAAATACATGCCCTAATGGTGGATGTTTTAGACCTCTGGTTGGTTTTGTATGCCCGACGCGCAGAGGAATGTGAAATAATGCACGGAGAAAATGTGGGACAGGTGAGGTGTATGGACACAAAGCGACATCGAAGTTTTTGTGAATAAGTTGCCTGTTCATATTCCAGCGAACCCGAAATGTGGCGTTTTTGTAATCAAACCGTAGAATCGTGTCCACACAGCCGGACATCGTAAGTATCTCAGACGCTACGGACGGCAACATGGTCAGCCCAGTAATCGAGGCGTTTGGAAAAGCTTGTCTGACCGCTCGTAGCATCGGTAACATCATAATGGCATCGCCCAAGCCGCCAGAACTAAAGATTAATATATTCTGTGGTTCTGTATGTCGTTGTTGGCGCACAAGGTACAAGAGGTGAAAAAATGGGGCAATACAATAACTTATCAGCAGTTCAATCCCGATAGACAAGAGGTTGATAATTCGACCGAATCGTTTCATGGAAGTTTGAAGTGTCGCCTACAGTTGTAGAATATATGAAACCGCAAAACTACGGACTTTCCTGAAGCTACACAATCGCCGTGTAACAATATAAGCGGAGACTGCGTACAACCTAAAAAAACAGACAAACCAACTCATTCAGAAATTTCTATGCAGACAGCTTCATTACAGCGTTTTTCGGGCTACCGAACACTTATTTGGTTTATCGGCTTGGCATTGCTGCTGTGTGCGACAGAAGCATGGATTGTTCAATCACATTATTTTCCACAGAAGCCTGACCTATTCTCGCTTGGCATCACGCTCGACATCGTTCTGGGGTTGCCAACGCTGTATTACGTCTTTGTTGTACATCGGAAAACACTTCCGGCGGTAACGCTCGTTCCGGTATTTGTTGTAGCACTTTTGCTTGCGGGTTATATCCTGCCTACGGAACATCATACTTATCTCGCATATGCGCGTCAGGCTGTGCCGCTTGGGGAGATTGTCGTCGTAGGATTTATAGTCGTACAAATGCGCCAAGTTGTGCGGTTGTTCAAAGAGCTTCGCAGTGAGTATGTTTACGTGATAGATGCCGTTGAAGCTACTTTTTATCGTGTGTTTGGCAAATCGCTTGTTATAAGCATCGTACTAACCGAGTTCACGCTTTTGTATTATAGTGTGTTCGCGTGGCGGAAACAATTTATGAGTGAACATAAGTCAATAGCAGTGTTCCGCTATCATACACGTGGCGGCTATCCGGCGATTTTGGGTGTATTGTTGTTGTGTGTGGTGGTCGAGACGGCGGGGCTTCACGTTCTTGTGCAGCAATGGAGCCATCTGGCGGCATGGATTCTTACCGCATTAAGTGTTTATTCGGCGTTATGGCTTTGTGGTGATTTTAATGCTATGCGATTGAATCCGATTACCCTCACACAGGAGCGCCTGTACCTAAGAACAGGGCTGCGTTGGCGAGCAGACATTGACCGTGCGAATATTGCAGAAATTCGAGTACTCACTACTGCCGATAAACGCAACATTGCTAATAAATCATCAGAACTCTATAAGGCGCTCAGAATCACACCCATGGGTGATGCACGGCTATTACTCACATTTTCCCAACCGACGGAAATACACGGGCTTTTCGGCATCCGTAAGCATACACGGTACGTAGCACTGAGTGTAGATGACGAACGCCGCTTCCTAACTGCTTTACACGACAATTCAACAACTATAATCTAACACTCTACTACGGAATTATTATGCTTACAACGTTACTCCAAGATTTTTGGTTCAACCTGCGCCAACAGAAAACTCGTGCTCTGCTGACCATCAGCGCCGTTGCATGGGGAACGCTCACTATTGTGCTGCTTGTTGCCTTCGGTGACGGTTTGGGAACATCGCTCGTCAAAAGTATGCGTGGTGCTGGCAACCAGATGATGCTTGTGTTTGGCGGCGAGACGAATATGGAATTCAACGGATTGCCAAAAGCTCGTGAAATTAGTTTACACGAGGATGATGTAAAGATTTTATTGGATGCAATTCCCTACATAAGTGCCGCAAGCCCTACATATGGTCGTGGCGTAAACTTAAAGTATGGGAAAGACCCCAAAAATACATTTTGCGAGGGCGTGAATCCTGACTTTGGCGACATGCGCTCCATGTATCCGATGGAAGGCGGTCGTTTTCTTTCTACCAAAGATATTGCCGAAAAGCGAAACGTGCTGGTACTCGGACCCGACATTGCCAAAGACGTGATTGGTGAAGGTGTGGAGCCGATTGGCAAGGTTGTGTTTGTCAACGATTTACCATTTACGGTCGTGGGAATTTTGCAACGCAAAAAGCAAATGGGTATGAGCAATGGACCCGACAATCGTCGTGCCGTCGTGCCGTACACCACGTTTCAGCAGATGTTTGGTGCTAAACGTCTGCGTTCTATCGCCATCCGTCCTTCCGATCCGCTTAAACAGGAGCTTGTGAAATCGTTGATTTACAGTACGTTGAGCAAAAAATATCAATTCCATCCCGAAGACGCGCGAGCATTAGGCGTATGGGATTTTATTGAAGGTGAGAAGCAAATCGGCATCATGGCGTTAGGCATTCAGTTGTTTTTGGGTTTGATTGGCTTGATGACGTTGATTGTGGCGGGTGTGGGCATTGCAAACATCATGTACATCGCCGTGAAAGAGCGCACAAAAGAAATTGGTCTTCGCAAGGCGCTTGGAGCAAGGCGATTCCACATCGTTGGGCAGTTTGTGTCGGAGGCAATTCTCCTATCACTTTGCGGCGGTTTGATTGGTGTACTTTTTTCGTGGGGTATTGTGCGGCTTGCGTGGATGGTTCCTGCTGGCAATGGCACGGTTGATCCAATTTCCTTGCTTGCACGACCGATTATTGCACCGTGGTTGTTAATTATTGTGACGGGATTATTGTCGTTTATCGGCTTGATGGCGGGGTATTTCCCTGCACGGCGGGCAGCAGTCGTAGAAGCAGCAGAATCATTGCGTTATGAATAACTTCGCAATTCAGAATTTGAGAATTCAGAATTGGGAATTGAGAACCCCGTGGAATCACGAGAGCTGTTGTGTTATTGACGAACGCTGCCCCGCCGTTTCTGCCGAAAGCATCGGCAAGCTGCACGTCAATTTGATTCGTCTGGGGAAGGCGTTCTGCTCCGCACGAAAGCCGAACTGCCAAGCCTGCCCGGGCTTGCCGAAGAATGGGCTTTTGCGGCAAGTGTGCGGTGAACACTTGCGGTAATGGATGATGGAAATAACTCTCCAACAAAGTTTTTATTGCCAGCAGTGCTTGTAATCCTCTGCATACTGTCGCAACGAAATGGGCGGTCTGCCAAGCAAGCGCTGCACTTCCTCCGTTGTGCGCCCCGCAAGCCCTAACCGTGCAGATGTGTACAGGGCGATCATCACGATAACCTGCCCCGTAGGAAGGTGATTCTGCTTGGCAAGCCTGAAAAATCGTAGAATGGAGGGGTTTATGTGGCGAATGGGCTTGCCGAGAACTTCCGTCAACGTTTCTGCCACGTCGTAATACGTGAGCGCTTCCGCGCCTGTGAGGTCATATGCGACATTGGCATTTGTGTACGCTGTTTCTGTCAATGCCTTTGCGCCCACCTCGGCGATGTCGCGCACGTCGATAAAGCTCGTTTTGCCCCGCCCCGCCGGAACGATGATGCTCCCCTCGCTGATTTCTTTGCGGTGCGTGGTGTCTAAGTTTTGCATAAAAAAGCTCGCACGCAAAAACGTGTATGCCATGCCCGATGCCATAATCAAGCGCTCAATCTTGTGATGTGGCACAACAGGATTTTTTTCTACACCCAGAATAGACAAAAAGACGACTTGCTCCACGCCAGCGTCCTGCATCGCCTCGATAAACGGTTGAATATACCTCTTCACCTCACTAATCTGCGGCGGGCGCACCAGAAAAACCCTCTTCACACCGTGCAAGGCGGTCGCAAAGGTTTCGGGTCGCATGAAATCAAATTCCGCAAGCCTCACACAAGCATCCATCGCCGAACGCTCTTGTGCTGGATTCCGCACGGCTGCTATCACTGAAGCGTTCCGCGCAAGCAAAAAACGCAGAACTTCTTTGCCAACGTTGCCCGTTGCGCCAGTGACGAGAATGGGGGGATGGGTATGTGTCATTGGTTGTGAGTATTCGGTGCATAATGAGCTGGTTCGTCATTCATCGTTGGTGATTTGGCAACTGCTCTATGGCTGTGTGCAAAAAATAGATGCGAAGTTACGAAAATAATGTCCGTTCCAGCACAGAGATAGGGCAATCGCATGTATTTACACGCATGGCTCAAAATCTCATCTCCTGTAATACTGGATTACAACCTATTATTGATGAAAGCGAGTGTTCATGCGGTTGATAAATTTTTATGCGATTACCCTGGGGATTCTTCGTTTCAAACTATGACTGTTCACGTGCTTACTTTGATAAAAATGAGATTATAGCAGCTCTAAAGAAAATACCCAAAATCACGACCGTTATAGAACGGAGCGCCTATATGAAAGTGGATTATAGGTAAATACTTCTCATTTGGATTTGATTTCTTAAGGCAGTTTTTTGGGTTCTCGTTGGTTTTAGTTGGAAGTGTGTTGTCATCGTATCTTGGTATTTATACGAAAATACGATAGATTTTAGTACCGAAGCGACTCAGAAGACAATGAGCGAGAAACATCACGGTTGTCAATGACCATAAAGGTCGTCTTGGAATGAGCGATGACGCTCATTGGACTT
>JANYIG010000218.1 GCA_025358765.1 Candidatus Kapaibacterium sp. | reverse complement strand
TCTGTGAGTGTGCCAGATAACGGTTTTGTTGACCTCGACATCCGCGTAACATTTCAAACAAACGTATTCGATCGCTCCCAGTTCCAATTCACCTGTAACTCAGCAGTAGCAACGGCTCCCAATTCCACCTTCACCGCATTTGGAGCGTTTTCCAGCTCGATTGCGGGCAACAATAACACGGTGGAAGTCATTGCCGACCAGCTGTCTATGCCGCCAATGGGTGTCATACAAATAGTGAATATCGTGGCATCGCCCGTTGTCACTGTGTTAGCGGTAGATGCTAACGGCAGCGTAGATCAGCAATATACCGGTTCTATTACTATCGCAAGCCCAAATTTGTCGGGCGGTGGCGGTCCAATCGTGGCATCCGGTGGAAGTGCTTCGTTTCCGGCAGCTGTTTTTGGTGCACCGACAGCATCGGAGTTCCTTACTGCCACGGAATCACCAATGGTATTGGCGCTTTCTTCAACAACGACCAGCACAGTATTTGCCATTCAAGCCTCCAGTCCTGCTCTTACGTGTTCACCACTCCCCACGCCGCCAGCATCGCCTGTGACGCTCCCCAATGGCGGTAGGGATATGAACTACACCGGCGTGACGCTTTCGAGCGGGGGCGCGACGGGTAACGGCACAACGATGCTCACAAACGTCACAACGGGCGCAACGGTGACGCTGAATATTGCGAATTGGAATATGACATGGCCCGGCGCAGTGTACTGCCCTGGCTGTGTGGTGCAGATATACGTGGGCATAGGCAGTGGCACGGGACCAAATGGCTTCACGAAGTGTTTGGCTTCCTCCGTGTACAACGGCTCGTCGGGCAGTGTGGTTGGGTACACCTTCAACGCGCCATTACAGCCGGGCATTTATTACATTACGCAAGGCGGGAGTTTGGATTATTTTTGCCATGCAGTAGTAGGCTTTAATAACAGCCCAAGCAATGCCATTGGCGTTATCGTGGTGGGCAATGTTGCCACAGACTGTACTGTAAGCGACTTGATAGAAACGCCCGGCTTCACTTACACGCCGAATATCCCTTACGTGGCAAACACAGGCGCTATGACATCCACATCGCCAGCAGTCTGGGGTGTGCGTATTCGTGATGGCGGCGCGGCGGGTGATATTGACAATCTGCCCACCAGAGTGGTATCGCTTGCCGTGAATGTTACCGACCCCAGCTCGGCTCTGAGTCAAATTGCGATGTATCAAGGCGTAACGCAGCTACAAGTATTGCCCGTAAGCGGTACGGGCGCATATACATTCAACAACGCTGCCTTCCAAACCGCAGCAGTGGCGGCGGACAATAGTTTTCAAGACCTAACTCTTCGAGCTACGTTCAACACAACGCCCATTACTGACCATAGCCACGTGAGTTTTGCGATTGCTTCAGCAGGCGTTGTGGCGGGTTCGACGGCAATATCATCACAGTTTATTGCTTTCGCCGGATTCAATAGCAATACGCTTGGTAATTCGCCGAATAATGACGTGGGTGTCGTTGCTGACCGCTTTATTTTCCAGCAACAGCCAACCAACATCATTGTTGGAAGCCCGATGTCGCCCGCGCCCACGCTGCGTTCGGTGGACATCAATGGCAATTTGGATGTTGATTATGTCAGCCCCGTTACCGTCACAAACGTGAATATTACATCCGGCGGCACGACTTCTGCCGTTGCGGGTATCGTCACGTATCCGAGCCTTGTGTTTGGAACGCCCGCGGCGGGGCAAACACTTCTGCCACCAGCTCCGTCACTTGCAAGCACGACGTTTGTGATTGCGGCACCCATTTTTTATTACGTCGGTTCCGGCGTGGATGCTGGCGTGTTGGCAAATTGGAATTCTGACCCCAAATTCCCCGCACCCGCAGGTTACACGCCCGGCGCATTCAACCTTGCCAACAGCCAATTTATCGTTATGGGCAATGCGCTTGGCGCTTCGGCAACGGTTGCTACCATCAACACGGCGATGACAATGGGTGCGACCACGACGATTGACGTGCAAGGTGGCGTGGGAACAGGCTCCGTGCTGACGGTGAACGCTGGCGTAAGCCAAGCAAACGCGGGCACAATCACCATTCAGCCGACGGCAAAACTCCGCATTGTGGATAATGGCACTATCAATGGCAATCCCGTCACGTATTCCGCAACAACCGCGACGCTTGAATACACGGGTTCGGTGGCGAAGACCACAACGCCGCAAGAATTTCCGCCAGCTATGGCGGGCGGCGTGACTGTCAACCGCACGGGCGGCATCAATGTGGTGCTTGATGCGAATAAAACCGTAAGCGGCGCGTTTCAGATGCTTGGCGGCTCAATGCTTACGGGCTTGCAAACCATGACGCTGAATGCTGCTACCCTTAGCGGCGGCTCTCTAACGCTCAATGGCTCCTCTATCGTAAATTTTAATGGCGGAACGACGATGAGCGGAGGCGCATTGAACGTAACAGCCTCAAGCACCGTGACGGTTGCTGGCACGGGCAACTTTACGCTGAACGGCGGCATAGTCACGCTTGGAGGCGCTTTATCATATTTTGCTACATACGTCCCATTAAGCCTCCAAAACGGAACGTTCGACCTTGCAAGCGGCGGTCTTATCGTCAACGGCGCAGCATCGTTCAATCCCGCCGTGACGTTCACTTCCGCAGGCGGTGGCAATGGGATATTCTCGATTGCTGGTTCGGGGGCGCTTACG
>JANYIG010000294.1 GCA_025358765.1 Candidatus Kapaibacterium sp. | reverse complement strand
GCTTTTCAAGCCGCATGGGGCGCGACAAAGGTTCGCTTGTGTATCACGGCGTTTCCCAACGAGCCTACTGCGCGGCGCTGTTGGCGGAAGTGTGCGATAGCGTATTCATCTCCTGTCGCCCCGATCAGCAAACAAGCACTGAAAACGGTTTGAAGGTGTTGATGGACGGTTACGAACGCATCGGACCGCTCGGCGGCGTACTCACGGCGTTTGAGGCAAACCCAGAAAGCGCGTGGTTTGTGCTTGCATGTGATATGCCATTTGTCACCCGTGAAGCGCTTGAAATCTTGCTCGCACGGCGGAATCCAGCGTTCAACGCGACGGCATTTGTCAATCCCGAAACCCAAGAACCAGAGCCGCTTTGCGCTATCTACGAACCGAGTATCTATCCCGTAGTGCGTGAACGCTTCCATCAAGGTTTGATGAGCCTGAAAGCTGCACTGCAAAATGTTTCGTGCGAGCTGGTGGAGCCACACAACAAAAGAATCCTTACAAATATCAATACCCCTGAAGAGTATAAGCGCTGGAGACCATAGGGAACACTCTTGAGGCAATCAACCGATAATCAGAACAACAAGCAAACTATTTCAACCATTTTTAGAGCATCGTTATGAACCGTTTCCTCCGTTTGATGATAGGTATTGCGGGGTTGCTGGTACCATTGATGGCAGAAGCACAACAGCCGTTGCAACAAAAAAGTGTGCCGGACACCAGTTATCAAGGTACACATAAAGGGCTGTACGTAGGAACCTATATTGTACCAGTGTATCAAGGTTTAGGTGTACGAATACCTTCTGGGGGAGTTATCAATCCAACTGCTGATAATCGAGCTTTTTTGCAAGGATTTACAAATCACCTAATGGGATTATTTACACTCCCGATGAATTATTCGCCTTTTAGTTTGATAAAAAGCAATCTTGAAACCCTTGCTCAAACCTATAAAGAATTTAATGGTATCGTTCAGCAGGGACAAAGTGGAATTGCTAATATTTTGCTGAACAACCTTGAAAGTAAGGTAATAGAGCCTCCTCAAATAGAATTCTATCTACATGTATTTGAAGAAAACGGGGTAACCATATATGAAGTCCCTGGAGATGATAAGTCGAAGCCATTTATGCTTGCAACATATACCAAGGGTATAACTGCAGATTTACCTGGATTCATTCACGAAGAAAATACCCCAAATCTTGAGATCTGGTACGCTGATGGAAGATATAAGTTTACTGTTCAATTGGGTATCGGACTTGGTTATGTAGGTGCAGATTTTAACGCACCTATGTGGCTAAATGTTGATATTAAAATCACATTCGATCCTGCAACAAAACAATTTACCTTTAAATTTCGTGATGGACTCACATGTACAGCCGATGGCAATAGTTTCTTTAGACCCAAGATAAAATAAATACAAAGCTGTGACAATCTTGTGTGGTAAAATAACAGAGACTGACCAATGACCAATGTACCAATGACGAGTGACAACGCCAGAGGCGGCGCACTAACGCACCTTGACGCTTCCGGAAACCCCACAATGGTGGACGTAGGCGAAAAGCACGTAACCAAACGTCTTGCACGGGCGCAGGCAGTGGTGGTATTGGGCGATGCGATTATGAATCTGCTCGAAGATGGGGAAATCACGACAAAAAAAGGTGCGGTGTTCCAAACGGCAATCATAGCGGGCATCATGGCGGCAAAGAAGACGGGCGATTTGATTCCGCTTTGCCACCCGCTTGGAATGGATAATTGCCAGATACACATCCGCGTGAACGAACGCCGCGAGGTGGTGATTGAGTGCGTGGCGAGCATTAGCGCCAAAACAGGCATCGAGATGGAAGCGCTGACGGGCGCATCGGTGGCTGCACTCACGGTATATGATATGTGCAAGGCGCTTTCGCACGACATCATTATCAAAGAAATTACACTTATGGAAAAACGCGGCGGCAAGCGAGATTTTATCCGTGACCAATCCTCATCACCACACTATGAATGACTTTTCTATCAATTCTATTATCAACATCGGCATTCTGACTTGTTCCGACCGCGCCAGTCGTGGTGTGTATGATGATGAGTCGGGAGCAGCAATCGCCCAAACGCTAAAAGAGTATCTGAAAACACCATTTGAAGCGTTGTACAGTTTGATTCCCGATGAGCAATCCGTCATTGAAGCCGAATTGAAGCGCCTTACGGACATTGAACATTGTTGTTTGATTGTCACGACAGGCGGAACCGGTCCTGCATTGCGTGATGTTACACCGGAAGCCACTGAAGCTGTTTGCGAAAAAATGCTTCCTGGATTTGGTGAACAGATGAGGGCTGCATCGCTTCAATATGTTCCGACGGCAATTTTGTCGCGTCAAACGGCGGGCATTCGTGGTCATTCTTTGATTGTGAATCTTCCGGGCAAGCCCAAATCCATCCGAGAATGTCTGGAGGCAATTTTTCCGGCAGTTCCGTATTGCATTGACTTGATTGGCGGTCCGTATCTTGAAACCAACGAGGCTGTTATCAAGGTGTTTCGTCCAAAGGCGTGAACTCGCGTCCAAAAATGAGCTGAAGCAAATACGCAATACCAGCCACAAGGACACATCCAAGCAAGTTGTACCACAAAAACGAGATACTCGTTAGCCAAAAACAGAGGATTACTGCTACTTCCGCCACTAATGCCGCATAAAATACCGTTGCTCCTCGAACGGATTTGATAAAAAACGCAGTGAGGAAAATCCCCAAAATCGTTCCATAAAACAGCGACCCCAAAATATTCACGGCTTCAATCAAACTGCCTAATCTATCAGCAAATTGCGCGAATAGCACAATCGCCACGCCCCACATTACAGTTGCTATACGGGTTACAAGGATATAATGTGTTTCGCTGGCTTCGGGCTTCAAAAGCCGTTTGTAGATGTCAATCACGAATGTGGATGCCAGCGCGTTGATTTCCGACGACGACGACGACATTGAAGCGGATAAAATAGCCGCAATCACAAGCCCGACCAAACCTACAGGCAAATATTGAATGACGAAATTCAGAAAAATATAATTCGTATCGTTCGTGTTGGCTTTGGGGTTGTGTTCTTTAAGCAGCGCGACGGCTTTGCTGCGAAGCGTTGTCAATTCTTGCTTCGAGGCATTTAACGCCGTTTGTGAAGTTTGCAGTGCCGCTTCATTTCCCGCGCGGGAAGCGTCGAGCATCGTGCGAAGGTGAGCGGCTCGTGTTTGCGAGGCGTTTTGGTATGATGTTTCAAGTTGCTTGTAGGGCGCTTCATAGCTTGTTCCTGCAAGGGCAGCCGTTTCGGAAGCATTAAAAAAAAGCGGCGGTGTGGTGAATTGGTAAAACACGAACATCATAGCACCCAAAAAGAGGATGGCGCTTTGCATCGGGATTTTGAAGAGACCGTTAAAAATCAGCCCTAACCTGCTTTGAGTGAGCGACTGCCCCGTGAGGTAGCGCTGCACCTGCGATTGGTCGGTTCCAAAATATGAAAGCTGCAAAAATAACCCGCCTATAAGCCCCGTCCAAAGCGTGTAGCGGTTGTTCGGGTCGAACGAAAAATCTATAGCGTTCAGTTTTCCAGAAATTCCCGCCACACGGAGAGCGTCGCCAAACGAAACAGGAATAGAAATAAGAATGACAACGAACGCGCTTACCATGCCCACGAAAATAATACCCATCTGGTACGAATGCGCCCAACTGACCGCTTTTGTGCCACCTACCGTCGTGTAGAGCACCACCAATGCGCCGATAGCAAGAATGACAATGCTGACATTCCAACCCAAAATCAGCGACAATACTATTGCCGGTGCATAAATCGTTAAGCCGGCGGCAAGACTTCGTTGTGTCAGGAACAAAAATGCGGCTAACGAGCGGGTTTTGAGGTCGAACCGTTTTTCCAAAAATTCATACGCCGTAAAGACATTCAAACGGCGATAGAGTGGTAAAGCGGTGATGCAAAGAATCACCATCGCAAGCGGCAGCCCGAAGTAAAACTGTACAAACCGCATCCCGTCTATATACGCTAAACCTGGCGTGGAAATAAACGTGATGGCGCTTGCTTGTGTTGCCATCACCGAAAGCGCGACGGTGTACCAACGAGCATCTCTGCCGGAAAGCATGTACTCTTGAACTGTTTTGCTACCACGACTTTTGCGAATGCTATAGCCGACCACAAGCGCAATTGCTGAACACAGCACAACCCAATCGAATGTCCGCATAATAAAGATGTTAAATAAATAACCGTGAAAACCAATAAAGAAGGATAATAATTGTTACCAACGTTCCCAATACAAGGGCATACCAGCCCGACCAATGCTGGAAGACAGGTGGTTGTTCGTTCGTAGGGTTTATTGGCGTGGGTTCGTTCATCGTTGTATCAGGAATTTTTATGAAGAGAAGGGTCGGTAAATTTTTGTTCTGAAAAATCTAAGGACAATGCTATTTTGTGACAATACAGGAAGACAACGTTGTGCAATTTTTTTGTTGAAAATTATGAGCCGCAAGATAGCGCAAATTCTCGTTTTGAGTGCATTTTTTTTTACCTATAGTTGCGACCTTACAGCACAAACTAAGGCGGCTGAAATAATGGTCGGTGCTGCCGTGCATGAAACTATGCCGTTTACAAAGCACACAGGAGCCGGAGCATTCGATAATTACCTGACGTTCGATGTCTCCTACGCCCCTATCAAAGCGGTGTTCGAGCAAGTGCAGAAGTATGTTGGAGCGAGCAATGTGCTAAAAAACAGGGGCGAGGCACATATTACCGTCATCACGCCGCCCGAATACAATAATGTGCTTAGTAAGGCGTTGACAATGAACGACATCAACGAAATTGCTTCAGCAATAAACATTCAGCAATCGAAGTTTACGGTAACGTGTTTGGGAAGGGCGCAGGTGCTTGTTGAAGGCAAGGGGGAGCAAACATATTTTATTGTGGTTCATTCGGAAGATTTGCTGAATCTTCGTCGAGCAATTTTTAAGCGGTATGTTGAAAAGGGCGGTGAACCTTCGCTGTGGGATCCGGCGCATTTTTATCCTCACATTACGGTTGGCTTCTCGAAGCAGGATTTACATGAGGAAGGGCAGGGCGTGAAGAAGGGCGAAAACTCATGCCTTCTGAGCATCCGAGAGCAGAAATGATGAGGTAAAAATGCTAAAGCAATTGGACAATAAAAAAGCCCGTCAAGCAAGGTTTGACGGGCTTTTAATGTTTAAGGATGAACGCTCTCTGCCTTTCTCATTAGGGCTTTTTTTTTCTCACAGTTTTTACGAATTCACTCACATCGCTGATAAGTTTGGGCATAATCGGGTTTTGAAACGATGCAAATCGTGATTTTGCGGCTTTTGCAGGCTCTTGATTCATATCGCGCAGATTGTGCGTCATGCCCTCAACGAAGGCAAGTCTCACGTTCGGATTGCCTTGAGCGAGTATGGTCGCCTCTTGTGGCAGCATTTGATAATCTTTTGTGCCGTGAACAACCAGGCATGGCATTGAGAGTTTCCCAATTTCCTTCGCGGGGTTGTAGCGAAACAGCGACATCATATAAGGTTGAATCGTTGGGCGCAAAATCATATACAGAATAGTTGGCACAGAATCTGCCATTCTGCCTTGTTCAAGCGATGAAATAATGGCTTGCGTTTGTTTGAAGAGATATGCAGGGAAGCGTGGTTTACAGTTTTCAAGCATGATTTCTTGCATCGGGCGACCAAACCCTGCAACCGAGACGTAGCCGTCGGCGCTGAGTTTTTTGGCAGCAATCATTGCTATCAATGAACTTTCATCGTATCCTAACACGGTAACGGTGGAAAACCGCTTATCTTCCTGAAGTTTTTTGCCCCATAATACTGCATCGCTGACGTACATATCAACGGTCAGATGTTCTTCTTCCTCAGACACACGACTGCTTTGGGCAACGCCCCGTTTGTCGTAGCGTAGTGTGGCGATGCCTTGCCGCAACAGAGCTTCAGCAAGGTATTTCATGGTATTCGTGGAATCGGCATAAAGATGAGAATTGCCGTTGCGGTCAATCGGGATATGACCAGCCATCATCAGCACAACAGGTACGGGCGTACTTGATGCGGGTATTTCAAGTGTGCCGTAGAGCGTACCGGTAGTTGTTGGAAGCGCCATCGCTTGCGTTGCGGCTGTTGTTCCCGTAAACCGTTGCTCTGGTTGGTTGCTTTGCGGTTTCAGTTGAGCAGCATAAAGCATACACTGAGCAAACGGTACGGTGCAAATAGCAACGCACAAAAACGGGAACAACGAAGCGAAGCGATACGTAATACTATGGTTTCGCGGGTTTCGCAGGGTTTGCATAGTGACCATCATAATGAAATACCAAGACAGTAACGATATTGTGAACTAACAAACGTACAAAGACCCATATAACGGGGAAGTATGATAAAACGACTGATGAATAGAGAGATTGATGTTCGCAAACGTTTAATGTACTGATAATGTGGGTTCTGTGGAAGAAGAAGTAGTAATATTCCGACTCCATTCCACATAACCGCGCCATGCAAGTACGATAAATACTGCGTAAAGTGCTGCCGTCAACCATAATGACCGATAGGAAAACAATCCAACATAAAGTGTGTCGGCACATAACCATACAAGCCAGTTTTCACAATACTTCCGTGCCAAAAGCCAGTTTGCAACAAGACTGAGTCCGGTGAGCAACGAATCAGCAAAAGGCATTGCTGCATTGGTGAATCGTTGCAGTACGAACCCTAAGAATAATGCAAAGATTATGCCGAGAACAGAGGATATCGCAAATTCCGAAATTGATACTCGTCCGATAGGTCGTTTTCCTTTGTCTTTGCCTCCGTAAAGCCAGATGTACCACCCATAACAATTCATTACGATGTAGGCCACCTGAAGCCCCATATCGGCATACAAACGCTCTTGAAAGAATAATATTGCGTAGAGCGCACAGGCTATAATGTTGATAAACCAGCACAGAATGTGCGTTTTTACGGTCAACCACACGCCAACAATGCTAAACAGAACCGCGCCAATTTCAATCGGTGTCATTGTTTACGTAATTCGGTTGTTGTGTAAATATCGGTAAATACTACCAACCAACAATAAGAGTTGCATATACCGCCCGACCGGGGCGACCGGGTATCGTATTGATACGGCGACGTGCCACTTCGGGGTTCCAAATTGAGGCATCAAATAAATTTGTTCCATAGACGTTCACTGCAAGCGTCTTTAGGCTTGTTAGTTGTAGCAACGATGCAATGTTCGCGGTGATATTTGCGGTTAAATAATTATACGCGGCAGCATCGGGATTGGCTATCAGCGTTACGGGGTTCCCGTTTTTATCATATGCTTTGGTATCGCCTCCTGTACCAAAATAGGAGTTAAAAATCCCAAGTTTTAACCACGAAATCGGTGTGTATTGTAAGCCAATTTTTGCCATGAGCTTCGGCATACCCATAACGTCAATTTGCCCTTGGTCGTCTGTGCTTGTTTGATACGTTGCCGAGGCGCTCACAATCAGTTCGCGTGATACGGCAGCTTGCCCCTCAAATTCAACACCTTGCGAGGTCTGGTTGCCTCGGTTGATGTACTGAGGAATTGAGACTCGCTGTTTGGAGCCGACAGGAAATTCTACAACTACTAAGCTGTCAGCAGGCGAAGAACGAAAAATTAAGTCGTTTTGAAAACTACGAAAATACGTTAGGGCAACCTCAAATGAACTTTGCGAGTAAATCAATTGTGTTTCAAAGGTAGATACTTTTTCTGGGCGTAATAGGGTATTACCTGCCGTTACTGGTGGTGTCCACACATTACGCTCAAAAATAGAGGCGGTTCGGAATGCCTGTCCAAAAAGAATTTTTGCTTTGAGAGCATCGCTCAGTGTAAAAATACTGCCCAAACGTGGCACAATGTCTATAGAAACTTCTGGAACCTTGTTGACCTGTGCACCGACAATAATTTTCCAAAAAGACATCGGCGTATAATCCGCCTGAGCATACAAACCCCAATACATGAGGTTGTACGACGGCAACGCCGCAAAAGGTTTAGGATTTACGGCGCGGTAAATATTGAACGTGATGCCGTTTGAATCCAAATCTGGCTGCAACACTTGCCCCGTCACGTTGTTCATCGTACCGCCGATAACGATGTTCAGGTTATCGAGGGGTTTGATGAAGTTTGTCCATTCTATTAAAAAGTCGTCTGATTTGGCGCGAATGA
>JANYIG010000190.1 GCA_025358765.1 Candidatus Kapaibacterium sp. | reverse complement strand
CAGCCGGCAAATACAACGCAAATATCCCCGCGGGCTGTACGCTTCTTAGCGGGCTGTCGGCTTGACGAATGACAGCCATAGTTCATAGCCGCAATGTTTTACGCTGATTTGGCGTGATTCTTGTGGCAACTTTGCTGAGTTTTTCCTATTTTCACGGTATTGCAAGAACAACCGACTGACGCAAAGCAACACATCTATCATTCTTCTCAAATTTATACCAACTTTGTTATGTTGAACATGAACAGCGCGTACTTGGAAGACCTGTATTTCCAGTATTTGCGTACACCCGATTCGGTCGGCGACGACTGGAAACAGTATTTTCAAGAACACAGCGCTGAACTTGCGGCGGAATTTCACGTGGGCGGTATTCCGGCTGCCATTACGGAAACGCCTGTTCCTGCAAACGGTGCAAATGGTAATGGTTCGTACTCGAATGGCGCTTCGGCCGCACCAACTTCTGTCGTGACTGCTCCAGCGTCTTCGGCCGCGCCAGCCAAGCCGGAAGGAGCGAAACCCGAAGCCAAAGTCGTACTTGGTCCGCTTGATTCCACAGAATTGATTTCTGGTGTGCCGGAGCGCGTCGTGATTAACATGGAATCCAGCTTGAATGTTCCTGTGGCAACAACCATCCGAACGCTTCCCATCAAGGTTTTGGAAGAGAACCGCGAGGTTATCAACAACGCAATGACGCGCCGTCGTAAAAAGAAACTGAGTTTTACGCATATTCTCGCATGGGCGATTGTACGCAGTCTAATGAAATATCCGAGCATGAATCACGGATTTGCACGGATAGACGGCAAGCCGCACCGTGTCAAGCGTGGAAGCATCAACATTGGTCTGGCGGTGGATATGGTTCGCAAAGACGGTTCGCGCGGATTAGTTGTGCCGAGCGTGAAGGACGCACAAAATATGACGTTTGCGGAGTTTGTGAATGCGTACGATACGTTGATTGCAAAGTCGAAAATTGGTAAACTTGACGTGGCGGATTTGAGTGGTACGACGGCATCACTCACGAATCCAGGAATGATAGGCACAAACGCTTCCATCCCGCGTTTGATGGAAGGGCAGGGGTTGATTATTGCGGCTGGCTCGATTGATTACCCCGCCGAAATGCGTGCGTTTTCGCCACAACTTTTGGCAACCATGCCCGTGAGCAAAGTGATGACGCTTACCAGCACGTACGACCACCGCATCATTCAAGGCGCGGAGTCTGGCGAGTTCCTGAAATACATGGAGGATTTGCTCAAAGGTGGCGACCAATTTTACGATCAGATTTTCGCCAGCCTTCAAGTCCCGTTCGAGCCGTATAAATGGTCAGTAGATACGCTAAACCCTTTCCATACGGGCGATACAGAGGAAGTGTTGGAGGCAGAAACGAAAGTTGTGCAGCTCATCAATGCGTACCGTGTGCGTGGGCATTTTTACGCGGACATCAATCCGCTTGGGCTTCAGGCGTATTATTACCCCGAACTTGAAATGAGTTACTACGATTTTACTGTGTGGGATTTGGGTAGAGAGCTTGACACGGGCGGGTTGGGCGGCATCAAACGCGCTCCACTCCGCGATATTATCAAGATGCTCCGCGACACATATTGCTCAAAAATCGGCGTGGAGTTCATGCACATCCGCAATACCGACAAGAAAAACTGGGTAAAAGAAAAGTTTGAGACCATCTATAATAGTTATCAATACACAAAAGAAGAAAAAGTCCGTATCCTCCGCAAGCTCGTGGAAGCGGAAACATTCGAGAAGTACATTCACACAAAATTTGTCGGTTCTAAGCGTTTTTCGCTTGAAGGCGGCGAGGTCTTCGTACCAGCGATTGACAAAATTCTCGATTTTGCGGTCGAAAATGGCGTGGAATCAGTATTCATGGGCATGGCGCACAGAGGGCGCTTGAACACGCTTGTCAACATTATGGGCAAATCCGCCGCAAAACTTTTCAAAAAATTCAAAGACGACGTTGACCCCGATGCGTATCAAGGTTCCGGCGACGTGAAATATCATTTGGGTGCGGTAGGCAAATACAAACACCCCGAAACCGGCAAAGAGCTTTCGGTCACGCTTGCGCCGAATCCGAGCCATCTTGAGGCGGTGAATCCTGTTGTTGAAGGCATGGCGCGGGCACGGATTGAGGAAATCGGCGACAAATCATTCTCGAAAGTGTTGCCTATTGTGATTCACGGCGATGCTGCGGTGGCTGGTTTGGGGATAGTACAAGAAACGCTGAACCTTGCGAACTTGCGTGGATATACGGCGGGCGGCACGATTCACATCACAATCAACAACCAAATTGGTTTCACGACCGTGCCGGAAGATTCGCGCTCAACCACATATTGCTCCGACATCGCCAAAATGCTCGGTATTCCGGTGTTGCACGTGAATGGCGATGACCCCGAAGCCGTGATGACCGCAGCGGCGTTTGCGATTCAATACCGCATGAAATTTGGCGAAGATGTGTTTATTGATATTTATTGTTACCGCAAATACGGTCACAACGAGGCGGACGAACCGGCGTACACACAACCTCTGCTCTACAAAAAAATCAAAACAATGCCGCTTGCGTCGGAGATTTATTTGGAGCACCTGATTTCGGAGAAAATGTTTACGAGGGAAGAAGCGGCAGCCATTACCGCCGAAATCACCAAGCGCTGGGACGATGCGCTCGACGAGGCTGCAACGCTGCAAGTAGCGCAAAAACCGCCACAAGTATTTCCCGATGTGTTTGCATCGGTGAATACAATGGTTTCCGAGGATATGGTACGCGAAATTGCCGAAAAAATCAGCACACCGCCGCCAAATTTTACACCGCATCCGAAGCTGATGGATTTACTCAAAAAACGCGGCGAAATGGTCTCGCAGGACAAAGGCATAGACTGGGGTATGGGCGAGGCGCTCGCGTTTGGCTCGTTGGCGTTGGAAGGCGTTCCTGTGCGGATAACGGGCGAGGACGCGGCTCGCGGCACGTTCAGCCATCGCCATGCGGTGCTGACGGATTACGAAACTGAACGCGAGATTACGCTACTGAATAAAATTCGCCCTGCCGGAAGTGGCGAGGGGCGACAAGCTCCGTTTATTGTTCATGACAGCGCGTTGTCGGAATTTGCTGTGATGGGTTTTGAGTACGGCTATAGCGTGATTCGCCCACAAGGTTTAACCATTTGGGAAGCGCAGTTTGGTGATTTTGCGAACGGTGCAGCGACGATTGTTGACCAATTTATTACCAGCGGCGAGGCAAAATGGGCGCAAACCTCAAGCCTTGTGTTGTTGTTACCGCACGGCTTCGAGGGACAAGGACCGGAACACTCCAGCGCCCGCATGGAACGCTTCTTGCAACAATGTGCGGAAGATAACATCATTGTGGCGAACTTCACAACGCCCGCGCAGTTGTTCCATGCACTGCGCCGTCAGGTGAAACGGACGTTCAAAAAGCCACTCGTGGTAATGTCACCCAAAAGTATGCTGCGCCACCCGATGGTGGTCTCCAAGATAGACGATTTCACCAAAGGGCGTTTCCACGAAGTGATTGACGATGCGAGTATTACCGATCCAACAGGTGTGCGCCGGATATTGTTTTGTTCTGGCAAAGTGTATTACGACATCCTTGCAAAGCGCACCAAACTTGGTGTGAACGACGTAGCGATTGTGCGGCTGGAGCAAATTTATCCGTTCCACGAAGCGCGAGTACGCCAAATACTGCAACGCTACGAACGCGCAAAAGATGTGGTTTGGGTGCAAGAAGAGCCGAAAAACATGGGTGCGTGGTCGTTTGTGCAGCCACAGTTTATGGAACTTCTGCCCATCAGCCAGACCTTGCGGTACGCCGGACGCAAAGCCAGTGCAAGCCCCGCAACGGGTTTTGCAAGTGTTCACAACAAAGAGCAAGAGGCGCTGTTGGATGTGGCGTTCGGACCGTTTTGAGGTAGTGAGGAGGGGATTGAGGCAGAGGCTCGCAAAACAACAACGTTTTTCGTATCAAAATTCCAATCAAAAAGCGGCTGTACGCTTGTCGTACAGCCGCTTTTGTATTTGCGACTTCACGCAGAGGATGGAAGCGATTTATCGGTAGTCTATAGATAACAGAACGGGGAAGGCACACGTAATGTTTACTCCAACATTACATTTCCTTGTATTGCCTCTACGAGTTCTTGTCGTGATGTAGGTTTGGCATGATACCCCGTAGCGCCGGCAGATATTCCCTCCAA
>JANYIG010000154.1 GCA_025358765.1 Candidatus Kapaibacterium sp. | reverse complement strand
CTTCAAGTAATACAATCCACCTATACCGATTGCATTCAATCCGAAATTTTGACGATCTTCATAGCTCAAAGAGTTTGTGTTGACATCATTATTTTTCACTTCTCCCCGATTAAATGAAAAACAAGATTGTATAGCGAAGGTCTCGTTGATATGATAGATTGCTCCGATATTAAATTCTGAGCTTACATCAAACAAATATCCTGAGCGTCTTTCAATCAACGAAGTTATGCCTATTTGACCACTTTTTTGGGCATAGAGAGATACGCGGTTTGAAAAAACAGCAATAACGAGGCATAAAAAAAGTAATACTTTGTTCATAACTTTTGTAGGAGCAAATCAAGTGATATTGCCGTATGTAGTGGTCACGAAATTTTGGACACCTTGCTAATTGGAGTAGATTTGTACTCCACCAATAATTTTGGAGACCTCATAATGAAAAAAGCCCGCAGAACATTTACTGCTGCGTACAAGACGAAGATTGCTCTTGAACTCGTTGCCAATCCAAGCTCGCAAGCCGAACTCTGTCGGCGAGAGCTCCTTTCGGCGGATGTGGTCAAGCAATGGAAGCAGCAATTTCTCGATAACGCCTCTGCCGCCTTTGGTGGTGACAGCCGCCAACAGCAGCATGAGCACCAGATAAGCGACCTTGAACGAATGGTCGGGCAACTGACGGTCGAGAACAGCATTTTAAAAAAAGCCTCGGCATACTTGAGCTCACCGTCGAACGCAAACGGGAGGTCACGATGACATTAGTTCAGGAACATCGGTACAAACGAGCCACGGTCTGTCGGGCGCTGGCACTGCCGCGTAGTACGAGTTATGCCGCATCACAGAAGAGTGATAGCGCAGCGTTTGACACGGCATTGACCGAGGAAGCGGGAGCACATCCCCGCGCTGGCTCACGGATGCTGAACCAATACATGAAACGACGCGGCATCCCCACCGGCAGACGGCGTGTGCGCTCGGCGATGCATCGCTTGGGTATCGTGCAGAAGCCAAAACGCCGCACAGTTCGCACGACCAATAGCCGTCATGGGTTTGAACGCTATGCGAATCTCGTGCCCTACCCGCGTACAGCACAGAAGCCCGATGAAATATGGGTCGCCGACATTACTTATATCCGACTTGGCAACGGCTTCGTCTATTTGGCGGTCATCATGGATATGTACACCCGCATGATTCGCGGCTGGTCGTTGGCAACAACGATGGAACAATCGCTCACGCTTGATGCGCTGGAAATGGCTCTCAAACAGCATACGCCAAGCATTCATCATTCCGACCACGGCGTACAATATGCAGCCCCGGCTTATACCACGCGCTTAACCAAAGCCCGCGCTGCCATCTCGATGGCTGCCATCGGTGAACCCCGTGAAAACGGCTATGCTGAACGCTTGATGCGGACGATTAAAGATGATGAAGTCAGTCTGACCGAATATGCTGATGTTCGAGATGCCCGCCGGAGGATAGGTGCATTTCTGACCGACGTGTACAACCGAAATCGCCCCCATTCTTCCTTAGGGTATCAAACCCCAGAAGAATTTGAAGAGCGCTATCGCCGCACTGTAACCGATAAATCTTGTCACATAACTGTCCAAAAAAATTGAACCACTACACCCGTTCGTATATCACTAAACCAAGATTCTTTCTTTTGTTGTTGGCGTTGTGGGCTACCATTCACGGAGTGACCTGCCGTACTACTCGGTTTACTTTCTTCATTTACAGGAATTTGCTGTTGTGCGGACGAAATGGTAATACTCCCGTCTTCTTGGAATTCGATACCGTAGCATTGTATCGTATATGATACAGCTTCTGTATCGGTGAATTTTTTCAGTTCTTTCAAAAATCGAAACCAATCCCCCTGTGCATCTCCAGCAAAATCGTTGAACCTTACAATACCATCATTTGTCCGATAGATGCTGAGATTTTCGTGCTCTGCTTCCGATCTAAATGGTGAAACATATCGCCCGCCGACAAAATATTTTAACGAGGCAAATATTCGTTCACCACCATCGTATGTACGAACACCCTGTTGGATGGCGGCGATCTGTTCGGAAGAAAACGTATCGCCTTGGGAAAATGTCGAATTATCAAAAGTTGTCATTATGACTGAGGTGTACCCCATTGACTGGACAGTAAACCTGTGATTTATCGATAATATTTTCACTACTTCAGCAGTATGAGCTGCCCCCCATTTTCAAAGACTGTTTTGGGAGTTTTGTAGTCCAACGCCTGATGGGGCTTTCGGTGGTTGTGCAAATCGAAATACCATGTCAATGCTTCTCGAACCTCTGATGCTGTTTCTAACACCCGCAGATACAAGCATTCGTACTTGACACTGCGCCAAAGGCGCTCACAAAAAACATTGTCCAATGCTCTACCACGCCCGTCCATGCTGATAGCAATGTTCTTTGATAGCAATATGCTGGTAAACTGTGGGCTGGTAAACTGTGCACCCTGGTCAGTGTTAAAAATTTCTGGTGTTCCATACCACTCCAATGCCTCAAGCAGTGCTTCCCGACAAAACGAGCCGTCCATGCTGTTGGACAAACGCCAGGAAAGAACGTAGCGGCCGCCATCGTAACGATGGCACCAATCTATGACTGCGGTCAAGTACAGAAAACCTCGCTGCATCGGAACGTAGGTTATATCCGTACTCCAGACCTGCGAAACCCGCTCAATCGCAACATTTCGCAGCAAATACGGATAGACGATATGCTCCTTGTTCGGAATACTTGTTCGGGGCTTTTGATAGAGCGCTTCCAAACCCATCAAACGCAGTAACCGTTCAATCCGTTTGTGATTGACCAGATGTCCTTCAGCCTGAAGATATGCCGTCATGCGCCGAGAGCCGTAGAACGGTGTTTCCAGATACTGCTCGTCTATTAGACGCATCAGCGCAAGATTCTCTGCGCTTTCCGGGCATGGTTCGTAATAGTAACTGGAGCGTGAGAGTTCCAAAAGTTCACACTGTCGCACAATACTGATGTGCGGATGCGCCGGCTCTATCAAGCCACGCTGCCGTTCTACGGTGAACGTGGCAAGCCCAGCTTTTTTTTTACCCATTCCAGTTCCATTTGCAGCTGACCGATACGGGCATAGAGTTCTTGTTCGCGTGCCTCATACTCTTCGCGCTGCTTGACCGAACTGTGCTTGTCAAAGACCAGTGGTGCGCCATCACGCAAGGCACTTTTCCATGCGCTGATTTGCGTGGATTGCAATTTGTAGTCGTGGCTTAATTCTGCCAACGTTTTTTGTTCTCGCAGTGCCTCAAGAGCAACTTTTGCTTTGAACTCTGCGCTGTGCGGTGTTCGTTTTTTCGCCATCATATCCTCCTTTTTTGAGCAAATATAGTGCAGAAAACTTATCTACACTACCTGTCCAAAAAATGGGGGGCACCTCAGACCTCATACAATAACTGTGAACAATGCAACGAATTCGTGTTGAATGCGTCGCGTACTTATGTTCACTTTATATCATATGCGATGTAAAAATGTTTTACAGATTTGTGTTTAATTTTTTTTTGTTGTGTTTAATTTTTTTTGAAAATTTTCTATCGAAAAAATTTTGATTTTTGTAAAAATAAAAAAGTAAACGGTACACTATAAATATGCGTAAGTCATTGATATTCAAAATGATTGCCGAATATTAGTGTAATGTATGTATGGTATTTTGTTTGGAAGTTAGATTTTGTATTCCGAAAAAATCCCATAGTATAATAAGTAGGATTTCCCATTTATTGTTATTTCCTATATAAATAAATTGTTTAATATTGCATAGAGGCAGGAAACGGGCTATATTGTATGGTACAATGTGGGATGTCCTACAAATCTTCATATTTAATATATCCGAGCCATGACATCACTTAACCCATCCGAACATTTACCTGTACCCCAACAAGACAAACCAATAAAAGAGTACGAAACGCGCTTGGATAATAAAAAGCGAGTTGTGATTCGTAACCCTAAATTTTCACTATATAAAGTACAGGAGTTCAGCAATGGGCGCATTGAACTGTCCCCACTTCTTATAATGTCTCCCGAACAATTAGAAGAAACAGTATCTCTCAGGATGCAGCAATTGGTATCGGGGATGAATAGTGTAGAGGTTCTTGAATCAGATAGGATGAATGATGGTGTGTCGGAAGAACATCAGGAACAGGAAACCAGAGATAATAATAGTAATGCGGTATCTTTTCCATAAATCAGATTTCCAGCCGACATTGGAAGAACAATCGTAATTTTGTGTTATAGTTTGACTTTGAGGAATCCTGTATGAAATCCTACATAGCGTATTATCGTGTTAGCACACAAAAGCAGGGAACTTCTGGCTTAGGATTAGAAGCACAACGGGCTGCTGTACAAGCATTTGTAAAAGATTCACCTATTCTTGCGGAATTCGTGGAAGTAGAATCCGGTAAAAACAACAGCCGCCCTCAGCTTTATTCCGCTATGGAAGAAGCAAAGAAGAAGGGTGCGACACTTGTTATTGCTAAACTCGACCGTTTAAGCCGTAATGCAGGATTTATCTTCGCCCTTCGTGACAGTGGAATTGATTTTGTATGTTCAGATATTCCCGATGCCAACACGCTCACCATTGGAATTTTTGCTGTATTAGCACAATATGAACGCGAACTTATATCGCAACGGACAAAATCCGCATTAGCAGCAAAGAAGATACAGGGTTTTGTATTAGGCAAGCCAGAAAATTTTACCAATGAAGGACGAGCTAAAGGACGAGCAACCCAAGCTGCCCAGCGCGGCTATAATCCTCACATCCCTCGCGCCACTGCTCTTATCACTCATCTTCGTTCTTCTGGCTATTCCTTTGTAAAGATTACAAAAGAGTTGAATAAACATCAGTTTAAAACCGTCTCTGGCAAGGAATTTCATTGCGAACAAGTACGTCGTATTTGGAATCGTACACAAGTGAGTGGCTAAACATTGGTAGAATGTGCGTTCTACCGTGTGTTAAATCGGGTGTAGGTACTGATAATTCTTGTAGTAGTGAGGTGGGTTGGGGTTTTGTGACGTTGTAAGAGTTTTTTAAAGTTTTTAAAAGATGTAAGAGTTTTGTGGCGAGCTAAGTCATTGAAATAAAAATAACTTACAGATTGAATGCCGGATAAATTCCCAATACAACCGGAAACTTTACCAACGAAAACGGAATTTTTACCAATGAAATCGGACAAATCTCCAATGGAATCGGATAAATCTCCAATGGAATCGGATAAATTCCCAATTGGCATGGATATTTTACCAATTACAACGGAAAAATTTCCTCGTGGGACAATTATTAAAGCCTCCGGTGCAATTGCTTCTGAAGGTAAATTAGGACTTGTAGAGCGGCGCTTGTACAATTTGTTGCTTGCGGTCGCATACGATAAAATAGACACGCAAGAAATTCATACGATTTCATTGGACGCACTTAAAGACGGACTTGGGGACAAGTTTTTGCATCTTGCGGATATTGCAACGGCATTAGAAAATCTGGTTTCCACAGTGGTTCGATATAACATCTTCGAGAAAGATAAACGGCATTGGGTAATAACAAGTTTTTTGTCAGGCGCAACGATTCGAGAAGAATTACATGACGTAGCATATTCGTTTTCCCCCGAATTGCGAGTTTTACTTTCAGTTCCACCCTACGCCAAATTATCCGTAGAGCGGCAAAAGACAATAGGTAGCAAGCACAGTCTTGTACTGTACGAATTGTTGAATGATTATTACGATGCAAAACGAGGTGCGGGCGAAACACAGTTTATGCTTATTAGTGAATTGCAAGTGCTGTTCGGTACTGAATATGAATCCCATGACTTTCGTAGATATGTGATAGAAAAATCGTTAGAAACGCTTGCATCAAGTCTGGAGTTTTCGGTAAAAGTTGCTCCCAAAAAACGTGGACGCAAAATTACGCATTTCAAGTTTCTGATGAAACGGCACACCGTTACCGAGATAAAAATACCAGCGCCAAAACCTTCTCCACCACCCCAAAAAGATGTACAAACGTTCGCAACGCTATCTGTTGGCACGTACTACAAGATCGCGGGCGGCGACGGAGCGGTTTTCGTGAAACTTGATTCGACAACGGCACGGAAAGAAACGTCAAAAAAGGTAATTACGATACAAAATATTCATGCAGAAATTGTGAAATTATGACAAAGATAATTAGCTTTATTAATAATAAAGGAGGAGTCGGGAAAACTACGGTTTGTGGTCACGTAGGCTATGCGCTTTCCCAGTTTCACGAAAAACGTATATTGCTCGTAGATTTTGATCCACAAGCAAACCTAAGCATCGGTTTTGCTGCACACGGGGAGAATAATATTGGTGCTATGCTTACAGGTGCAATCGTAAAACCGAAACGACTCCATGAACGACTGGATATTATCAGTACGACAATTGCGTTGGAAGATACTGAAGAGTTACTCGTTGTCAATAAAGACGTATATGCACTACAAACAGCACTCAATCCTTTGCAAACGCAGTACGATTATATCCTGATTGATTGTCCGCCACGTTTAAGTATGATAACACGGAATGCCCTGTATGCCAGCACTGATGTGTGTATGGTAACGGATGCAGGATTTTATACACAAGTAGGCTTAGGCAATATCATCAAATTTGTAGAGAAAGTACAGGAAAAACGGCGTTCACTCAATCTGTCAAGCGTTGTACTTTCTCGCTATGATGGTCGTCGGGCTGCCTCTAAGGAATCGCACCAGATTTATAAAACCGAATTTGGGTCACGCTATCTGGATACTCCCATCCGTGAAAATGCAGCAATGGTGGATGCATCAGCACAACAACGCACAATTTTCGAGTATCGAAAAAATTCGCTTGTGGCAAAAGACCTGAAAGAGCTAACCATAAAATTCATTCATCATTACGAAGACAATAACCATGAGCGAAACTAAATCCCGATTCCCAATAGTGGGATTCCAGGAGGCACTCGACACTACCACGGCATTGACAAAGACATCGAACGGTTTGGAGTTGCGAGAAGTGCAGCATGTTCCCATCCATGATCTAAAAATGAACCCTTTGAGTAAGGAATTTTTCGATGAGGTTCCAGTAGGTGATCTGGAGCGGCTTGCAAACGATATACGCGAGCGTGGGATATTGGTTCCGCTCATAGCAAAATTAGAGAATAAAATATTGCTTGCTGGTCATAATCGCCTTGCCATGGCATTGGAAATAGGCTTAACCCATGTTCCAGTGCAATATTGCGTAACTCCGTTAGACGAAAAAGCAGAACGTGCGTTCATCGTAAAAGATAACCTGTTGCGTAGGCAGCTAACCGACTCTGAGAAAATCAAGTTGTATAGAATTCTTTATGAAAATTTCGATGAACGTTTGGCATTGCGAAAACCTGGCAAACCTAATGTGAACATTGTTCACGATACAGGTATAATGCCGCTTACAGCAGCCGAGATAGCAAGAGATACAGGACAAGAGGTAGCAACAGTGCAACGACAACTTCAACGCGGAGACGCTCGCAACCGTGCATCCCAGAAGGCAGCAGCATTAGAGAGTGTAGAAAGAACTCCACAGCAAGTTGTAGCAAGACAGTCAGAATATCATAAACTAATGAAAGCATATACCAAGGAAATCATGCAACGAACGGAAAATTATATAGATGTTCTTGATAATACAGCGCGGCATCGAGTAGCTGAAGGTTTGCGAAAGCTCGCCGATACTATCGAGAACATTCGGGAGCTTGACCGATAAACACTATGTTCTTATATTGAGCAATAGCTACAAAAAAGTTGCGGTTTTTTAACTGTGGAACAGGGTCGTATTTTTCCAACAATTATTACCTTCTCGCTATGACTACGATGATTTCCATTTCGGTTGATAGCTCTATTTTACTATCTCTCAAGGCAGGGAAAGAAGAATTTATTCGTGAATTGTTGTTTAATAATGCACTCGTTCTTTATCGTCAAGAACGCCTCAGCCTTGGTAAAGCCGCACAACTCGCCGGATACAGCCGGATGGGGTTTATTGAAGAATTACAACGGCGTGGCGAACCAATATTTGATTTTGATGATGAACATACTCGATACTTGAGCAAGCAAGCAGGTCTGCTACATGAACTTTGGAACAAAGAGCAGCAGCTATGAAAGTCGTGTCTAATACCACACCGTTATCGTCTCTTTCAAAAGTCGGAGCATTATGGTTACTTCCGGCACTTTTTAACAAAATTCATATTGCTGACGCTGTTTTCAAAGAAGCCAAATCGGGCGACATAGAACTCCCGAACGAAGAATTTACCGTGCATGATGTAAGAAATGTGACCGCAGTGGAATTTTTGCTTCCTGAGCTTGATATGGGTGAGGCGGAAACTATTGTGCTGGCGAAGGAAATACAAGCTGACGTTGTGATTATTGATGAACGACTTGGAAACAAGATTGCACGAGAGGCAGAATTGAATGTTGTTGGTACGCTCACTATTCTACGTTTTGCTAAAGAACGTGGTTTGATTGATGTAGTGAGACCAATCTTTGATGCTATGATTGCCAACGGGCAGTGGTATAGCCATCGTGTCTATGAAGAATTTTTAAAAAGTATCGGCGAACTATAATCACAATTTCAGAAAACATACAGCAATGCGTAATACAGAAGGTTTCCTTGGGGTTTCGACAGGTTTTGTAGCACTCGACGAAATGCTCGGCGGTGGGTTTCGGAACTCAGATTTCGTCATCATTGCAGCACGTCATTCGATGGGCAAAACGGCTTTTTCCCTCAACATTGCTCACAAAGCGGCGGTAAAAAATGGTATTCCAGTAGTATTCTTCTCTGTTGAGATGGCTGCTATACAACTAAGGGCGCTTCTTTTAGGTGCTGAAGCTCGCCACAACGCATATTGTATTCTCACGGGTAGAATTGGATGATGAGTTTCCCGATTTAACGCAGGAAATGGACAAAATTGCAAAAGCGCCATTCTTCATTGATGACAGCGAATCACTTTCCATTGTGGAACTCAGTGGAAAATGTCGTCGCCTGAAGGCAGAACGTAATATAGGGCTTATTATAGTGGACTATCTTCAGGTTATACACGGTGTGAATGCTGAAAGCCGTGAGCAAGGGGTTTCTCAGGTTTCCAAAGCACTCAAACAACTTGCCATAGAGCTTGATGTGCCTGTCGTAGCTATATCGCAGGTAAATCGTTCGGTTTTATCTCGCTCGGATAAACGTCCGATGCTATCTGAGTTGCGCGAATCCAAATCTATTGAACATGATGCTGATGTGGTAATATTTATCAATCGCCTTGAACACTATGAAATTACAACTTACGATGATGGAACACCCACTGAAAATACCGCAGAGCTTATTATTGGCAAGCAGCATAACGGTAACATCGGTACAGTGCGAGTAAGATATATCAAAGATTACGCCCGTTTTGAAGACCCTGCCTTCGAGATGGAAACATCATCCAATTCGACATCGTTCTAAATTTCCAAACGGCTATCGTAGCAGGTTTTCTTTCATTTGTACAATCTCCATAAGTGCAGTGTTAATGTAATAGATTTCCCGTCCAATTTTTAGTGGTTCAAGGATGCCCAGCGTAGCAAGCTCTTGTAAGTACACCGATGCGGTTTGACGCTGTGCAATATTCCTACTGATGAGAGACTGGATTTTGCAGTATGGATGCTCAAAAATTACGTCCATGAGTTCCTTAGAAAATCCCCGTTTCATTCCATTGCGAGCGCGTTCTGTCATATCATTTTGCGCTTCGCGGATACGATGAATAGTCTGCAACGTCAGTCGTGCCGTTTCTCCAACGGCTTTTGCTATGAATAAACACCATTCATACCATGCGCCATCTTCAGTAACTGCCTGTAAAAGCTCATAGTAGCGGGCTTTGTGCTGGATGATATACGAACTCAAAAACAATATTGGCACATCTATTAAGCCTTGCTGTACCAAAAATAACACCATGAGAATACGCCCTGTTCTACCGTTACCATCTGAAAAAGGATGAATAGCTTCAAATTGGTAATGCACAAGTGCCATACGGATAATTGGGTCAAGCCTCATCGCATCATTATGGATAAACTGTTCAAGTTTATGGAGTTTTTGCCGTATTACTTCTTCGCCTTCAGGCGGTGTGTACACAATCTCACCTGTTGCTTGATTTTTAATACACACTCCCGATTCTTTGCGGATACCAGCGTTGTTTTGCTTAATAATTTGCACCAGACGAATGAAAAGGTTTGTGGTGAGCAAACCTTTCGATCCTACTTCATTATAGCCCACATATAGCGCCTCACGGTAGCGCAATACTTCCTTTGCATTCAATGAAGTATTGCCCGATGCAAGTATGACTTCATGCTCCTGCACGACGGCTTGATATAATTCATCCTGTGTCGTAACAATATTTTCAATAGCGGAACTGGCTTTGGATTCCTGTAAAGCAATCGTATTTATAAGCAAAGCGGGGTTAGGCAATGTTTGGCACACGCCTTTAAGCTCTCCGAGCGCATGTCCGGCTGCAACAATTACTTTGAGCAATTCTTTTGTTTCGAGGTCAATGGCTGGTGGGAGTGGCGGAAGGTCATTATAGGGTACATGAGCAAGCATAATTGCAAGGTTGGACAATGAAATAGTAGTAATTACCGTTCATGGCAATATGTCGAAAAAACGACGAAAAATAAACATATTATAGGAATATATTGATTTCGTGTACATATCATAGTTATAACCTCACTCTTCATCACGAGGCTTCCATGCGCACTTCCACCATGCTTCCTGCTCTGGGCAAATGCAGATATGCCGCCACAACAGGCTTGCCGAAAGCAGCTTCCAACGCATGTTTGTAGAGTTCGAGTTGATAGTGATACTCTTCTTCTTCTATCCTTGCGCCCCATGTCGCTTCATTGCTGCCGAATGATTTGTGGAAGTTGTTTAACATTTTCTAAAAAAACACAGGAACTCCCATTTCATCGTCCGTGAAGGATATTTCTCAGGTATTCTTCACTATAACAACTGCTATGGAAGTCCTGTCATCGTCAAGTATTGCAACATATATTATTCCTCAGTTGAGTGTCGGTTCACGCGGCAAAACCGACGAAGTACCAATCGAGGGTATTGTTCGAGCAATGTTGTATCGTCTCAAAACTGGCTGTCAGTGGCGATTTCTGCCGCACAAACGGGTCGTGGATATGCAATGTAAGCAGAAGGCTATCGTTGGCTTCAGTGCTGGCTATCGTAGTTGTGCCGCCTTGTGTTGGCGAAACGAGTTTGTTGTTCATGGAGATTCTTTTATGGGAATAATTGCGAAAATAGTTGATTGCAAAGCTGAATCATTGTTATAGGGCGCTCTAATCCGCCGAAACCTCACGCCGGATGTTTGGCTACGCTGTCGGAGGTGCAGCCTATGGTTTCTGCCAAATTTCCAATGCCAAAGTGCTTAAATCATTGGCTCTACTATCAATCGTTTCTTCGTTCCATTCATCATTTGTAAGATAACGTCTGGTCAAATGCAACTGCGCATATTGTTCGAGAGTTCTTCTCTTTGTCTCCCAAGCTGCATTTCTCAAGGTACTGTTCAGGCTTTTGGTTATGATTGTTAGATTGCCTAAGGTTTTTAGCTTTCTATTCCTCTTAACTCTCGCTGCGTCATCCAGATTTTGTTGATTCCAATTTGTTTCCCATTCTTGAGGCATTATGTGTTCTACAGAATATTTTTTAGAAATTAGACTGCTGATGTCTGCTCTCTTGTCCTTAATTTGATAAAGAGCAATGCAGAACAAAATTTCTTTCGCATTTGCGTTGCTAATGGATCTTTCCAAAAATGCTGTTCTAACCTCGTCGTCAGAGGGAAATATATTGGTCTCTTCTGTAGCTTCATTCAAAATTGACTGGAGCCTTTCAACTGTTATCTGCCCTTCACTATGGAATCTGTTGATAATGCTAATAAAAAGGTTGTTGTAATTTTTTGTGGTTAGACGACAAATATTACGCCGTACTACATAACTTTCAATAGTTTTCAAAAACGACAACCGTTGTATATCGTCCGCAACGTGTTTGTATATGTAAATAATAAGAGGGTACACTGTTGATATTCCAAGGTTTTCAATAATGTGAAAAAACCTTTTTTCATGTTCAGAAAAAGAAATTTGAATCAGTTCAGTCTTTTTGGGAAAGCCCAAGTATATTTCGCCGTATTCATTTAATTCTTCAAGAAACGAAGCTCTCGGTAGCGGAGTTCTACCTGCTAACCATGTTTTATATTCAGCAAAG
>JANYIG010000286.1 GCA_025358765.1 Candidatus Kapaibacterium sp. | reverse complement strand
AAGGGGAATTTTTCGGAGCGCTCGTAAGCGAAAGCGCTACCCCGTCAGCCTGCGCTACGCTTGGCTGCCACCCATTCATCGCCGAAGACGACGGCAAAGGGGAATTTTGCGGAGCGCTCGTAAGCGAAAGCGCTACCCCGTCAGCCTGCGCTACGCTTGGCTGCCACCCCTTCACCGCCGAAGACGGCAACAAAGGGGAATTTTTTAGAACATTCCCCTCTTTCGCAGAAAGAGGGGTGGCTGGCGAAGCCAGACGGGGTGTTTCCCCTCCGTACCGCGCCCGAAACTGCTCCAAGCCCCAATCCGTCACGTTCTCCCGCCGCTCTCCGTTCTCGTAGCGGTAGAGGGGGAATTGTACAGTTGCCCGTGAAGCATAGCCAGCATCAACAACTTTATCAACCGCATGAACGCTAAACATCGTCTGGACGTGATTGCAGATAGAAATGAGCGTATTTGCTTCTTTCAATGATTTTGAAAATATATTTTCGACTTGCCCTTGCTCGTCAATAAAAACATCCGAAAGATAGAAAGAGAAATTAGCAAAAGGGCGATAAGCAATTGGTACGATGCGGTCTGCTTCAAATAACTCTCTCTTGCCTTTCTCGTATCTGCGCTTGAGATTTCTTGACCACTTAATCGTCGTGTCGTACTCCCCGCTTGTATGCTTGTAGTTGTTGTAAAAATCCGCAAAAAATTTCATCTTTTTTGCCAACGCTTCGGGCGTGTAATCAATCACCCACTCGTCACGGTTGGTGGAAACTCCCAACGAAAACAACTCAAACACCGCGCCCGTCTTGGCTTTGCCGGACTTCACCTCTTTGGAACACAGTGGCAGTAAGGTATCGAAATCGTTATCGGTTTGGTTCAGCCACGTGTGGCGGTCGTCGGGGGTGATGCGCTGGAAGGGTACGTCACGGAAGGCGGTGGTGGCGAACCATTCTAACTTTTGCTTGCGGGTTTGTTCGTCTGTGAGCGTGAAGTAGTGGATGCGGGCAAGAGGCGGAGCTACCCCGTCAGCCTGCGCTACGCTTGGCTGCCACCCCTTCATTGCCGAAGACGGCAACAAAGGGGAATTTTTTAGAACATTCCCCTCTTTCGGAGAAAGAGGGGTGGCTGGCGAAGCCAGACGGGGTGTTTCCTTGCGAACAAGAAACACCACCGCCACGCCCGTTTGAATGCCAAAAACGTTATGCGTTGTGCCTGCAATGCGAGGATTGGCGCGAACATCACTTTTCGTGTCCACAATGTAAATATCGCTAAACTCCTCAGCCACGCACTTGCGGAAGCCGTCGAAGGTACGGCTTTCGATGAAGGAGCGATTGCACACAAAAGCAATGATGCCGTTTGCCGCCAGACGGTCGGATGCCCAGCGAAAAAAGCGGGCGTACATATCGTAGAGCTTGGTTTTCTGCGCTGTGGAGGCGGCAATATAGGTGTCCTTGATGCGTTTGTCCACCTCACGGTAGGTGCGGTTTTTGTTGTTGTCGTTTTCGTTTTGCTGATTGGCGTTGTAGGGCGGGTTTCCAATGACGACGGCAATAGTGCGCTCGTTCTGACGTTTGACGCGGGCGGCGTTTTCTACCGAGAGAGAACCAAAAATATCGCCTTGCTGCCCTGCATACCCAAAGCCCATGTTGTCGAGCGTATCCACAAAACAGAGGTTGGGAAATTCCACGTACTCATCGGTTTTTTGCTGAAACACGTATTCGATGTTGAGGTTGGCAATGTAATACGGCAGAATACTGACTTCGTTAGCGTGGAGTTCGTGGAGGTATTTGTGGCGAATTTGTTCTTTGCGTGCGGCAGGAAAATAGTCTAAGAGGTCGCAAATAAACGTGCCGGTTCCAGTGGCGGGGTCAAGGATATCCACGCCGCTCGACAGAAGGTCTTTGCCAAAATGTGTGTGCAGCAGCTCGTCGGTGGCGTGAATCATAAACCGCACGATTTCGTTCGGCGTATAGACAACGCCAAGGCGGTCGGCGGCTTTTGGGTTATAGGCTTTGTAAAAATCTTCGTAAACGGCTTTGAGAAAGGTTTGTTTTTCGCGGTATCGGCTATGCGAGCGGCGGCGGCGCGAATAGCCTCGTAATACGGACGAATGCGGGCAAGCACATTGCGCTTGAGCGAGCCTTTGAAAAACGTTGCCAGCACAGCTTCCAATTCACGGGCGATGTTGTTGGCGTGGTGAAATTCTGCATCGTCAAAAATCGTGGTGAAAATATCTTCGGTGAGAATGTGTTGCAAGAGCATTTCATTCACGTCGTCCATGCTCACATCGGGATTGATAGAGTCTTGGCAGACGTTGAGAAACTCATCGCGGGAACGCATAAATGCGGGGTTTTCCTGCGCGGTTTTTTGCACGAGCGTACGGAGTTCGGCGACAATCGGCGGCACGTCGGCATGGAAGTTTTCGAGCGCCTCGCGGAAGGCAGTGTATTCAGGGCGTTCAAAGGTGAAAAAGCGTTCCAAAAGCGCAGCAAGCTCCTGTTCGTTTTTCATATCAATATCCATCACGCGCATTCCGGCTTGGTACAGCACGGCGCGGTTTGTGTCGTCGAAAATGATATTGTCGAGCGGATAACCTTTGGCAGTTTTGGCGCGGATTTCTTCGTTCAGGTCGTCTTTTTCATCTTTTGCTTCCCAATAGCCCCAATCCATGCGGTTCAAGCCCTTCACTACACCATCGGGGCGAATCGTGTTTGTGCCATTCACCGATTTTATGGGTACTTCCGGCACAAAAACGAGATTGCGCGAACGGGAGTAATCCGCCAGAAGGCGCTCAAATGCAGGGCGGAGTTGGTTTTCGGTGTCAGCACCGACCATATGGAGTGCGTCGAGATCGCGGAAATAGCTTTGGAGAAGGTGATGAGCCATAAAGAAAGGACACGAAAATGACGTTGAGCAATGGAAGAAACCAACGTAAGCACGTGGTCGAAATTATCTTCAAGTATCTTTTCTCCCCTCAATCCCACCTTGACCAGAAGGGAAGCCGCGCGGGGGGGATTCTTCATTTCAAACTATGACTGTTCACGTGCTTATTGGCTACCAAGATAGCACATCTTACACTGGAAGCAGTGCCCTTTGTGAAAGAATTTGTGAAAGAAATTGCCCGAAAAACTCCCCGCTTTCGGAGAAAGAGCAGTGGTTGTCAAGCGTGTAATATTCAATTCTCAGTTCTATAACGCCACCGCAAGAACTCCTTACCGAATCTCAGGGCTGCTAAGTTCTTCAGATTCCCCTTCGCCTGACGCATTGCGTCAGCGGAGACGGCAGGCGAAGGGGTGGCAGCCTGACGGCTTCCGTCCGGCTCGGGCGGGGTAGTGGGACAACAATCAATACAACACCCCGTCTGGCTTCGCCAGCCACCCCTCTTTGGAAAGAGCAGGGCTGCTAAGTTCTTCAGATTCCCCTTCGCGGGGCGAAGGGGTGGCAGCCTGACGGCTTCCGTCTGGCTGACGGGGTAGTGGGAATAGCACATACGACAACACCCCGTCTGGCTTCGCCAGCCACCCCTCTTTGGAAAGAGGGGAATTTTCAGATGCGGAACCTTACAAGCCTTGTTTCGAGCCTGATATATTCAGAACTTAGCAGCCCTGCTCTTTGGAAAGAGGGGAATCTCCAGATGCGGAACCTTACAAGCCTTGTTTTGAGCCTGACATACTCAGAACTTAGCAGCCCTGCTTACCGAATCTTCACCACCACGCCCGCCGAATGGCTTGAAAACTCTGGCGCATACATGCTTTGCATGGTTGTGATGCCGTTCGAGAACGTACCTTCGTGTGTTGCCCGCAACCCGTATTCAAATACATACACGCCTTTCG
>JANYIG010000124.1 GCA_025358765.1 Candidatus Kapaibacterium sp. | reverse complement strand
GCGGGCGCGGGTTGGTGATATGCCGGCGACTCCGCAGATTGTCCATATTGGTATGTGGTTGACATAAACGTAAACTCCCGAAAAAAATGTGATGAAATGTGAGGCAAGGTGCTTTACAATCAACAAATTGTGACAAAATTTCCAATTCTTCATTATCTACCAAGAACACAATCTCGTAAAAATAGTTACAGCAGATGCAGTATTAAATAGTTACAGCAGATGCAGTATTAAAATGTATGTGACATGAAACAAAAAAAAGTCACAACGTTTTTTCTCTCACGTCCTACGTAATTGTATCGAGCTACGTCGTAGCCTATCCATAAAAAAACAGAATTGGTAAAGGCTCAAAGAAGTTGTAATTTTGTTGTTTACTCTTTTGTTTACTCTGCACAAATCACCATCGTTTACATCTCAACAACCGAATGAAGCATTTTCGTAATTTTTGTATCATTGCCCATATTGACCATGGCAAATCCACGCTTGCAGACCGCTTGTTAGAGACAACCGGCACGATTGCGATGCGTGATATGACCATGAATCAAATCCTCGACAGCAACCCGCTTGAACAAGAGCGTGGCATAACGATTAAACTCCACGCCATCCAGATGCAGTACAAAGCCCAGGACGGTGAGCAATACACGCTGAACCTGATAGACACTCCCGGTCACGTGGATTTTTCGTACGAGGTTTCGCGCTCGCTGGCTGCCTGTGAGGGTGCGTTGCTCGTGGTGGACGCTACACAAGGCGTGGAAGCGCAGACCATTAGCAACCTCTATTTGGCTGTGGATGCGGGTTTGGAGATTATTCCCGTTATCAATAAAATTGACCTTCCGAGTGCCGCTACAACCCTTGAATCCGTGAAAAAGCAGGTGATTGACCTGCTCGGCTGCAAAGAAGAGGACATGGTGCTTACCTCCGCTAAAGCGGGCATAGGCATTACCGACATTTTGGAAGCCGTCGTGAAGCGCATCCCAGCGCCCAAAGGTGACCCGAACGCCCCGCTTCGCGCCCTGATTTACGATTCCATTTTTGACCCGTATCGCGGCGTGATTGTGAATACCCGCATCATTGACGGTACGCTGCACGAAAAAGATAAAATTTACTTTTATGCTTCCGATAAAACCTACGAGGTCGAGGAACTTGGATTTATGCGGATGAATCGCGTTCGCACGGGCGAGCTTTCCGCCGGAAACGTAGGCTACATCACCGCCAGTATCAGAAATTTGCATGATACAAAAGTTGGTGATACGATCACACATTTTGACGTGGCAAAACGTGGCGAACAGATTGCAGGCTTCAAAGAAGTGAAGCCAATGGTCTTTAGCGGCATTTATCCCGCCGATAACGATGATTTTGAAGATTTACGCGAAGCGCTTTCCAAACTGGCGCTGAACGATTCGGCAATTTCGTTCGAGCCGGAAAGCTCCACAGCGCTTGGATTCGGCTTCCGATGCGGCTTCTTGGGCTTGCTCCATATGGAAATTGTGCAAGAACGCCTTGAACGTGAATTTGAACAAAACATCGTAACAACGGTTCCCACCGTGCGCTACAAACTGCTGAAAACCAACGGCGAGATAGAATTTATCGAATCACCTGCACAAATGCCGCCTGCAACCGCCGTCGAGGAAATTTCGGAACCGTACATCAAAGCGCAGATTATCACGCCAACGGAATACATCGGCGCGATTATGAAGCTTTGTATGGACAGGCGCGGAGCTTATGTAGCCACAAATTATATTACCGAAACCCGCGTAGAATTGACTTTTACACTGCCGCTCGGCGAAGTAATTTTCGACTTCTACGATAAACTCAAGTCCGGAACGCGCGGCTACGCCTCGTTCGACTATGAGTATCTCGATTTTGAGCCGAGCGACCTCGTTAAACTCGATATTCTTTTGAATGGCGAACCGGTAGATGCGCTGTCATCCATCGTTCACCGCGACAAGGCACACGAGTGGGGTAAAAAGTTGTGTACGAAACTTAAAGAGCTCATTCCTCGTCAAATGTTTGATGTGGCGATTCAAGCGGCGATTGGTGCAAAAATTGTTGCCCGCGACAATATCGGCGCTATCCGCAAAAATGTTATTGCCAAATGTTATGGCGGTGATATTTCTCGTAAGCGGAAGCTGTTGGACAAACAAAAAGAGGGCAAAAAACGCATGAAGCAAATTGGACGTGTAGAAGTGCCACAAGAGGCATTCTTAGCGGTTCTCAGCCTTGACCAAGACTAACCGTCATGGAGAGAACGTTATCATAAAAAGAATAATGAGCGCAGAGCAACAGAGAACGCGGAGAATTCCTGCAAATGTTACAATGCTGTACTCTTGAAGGTTTTTTTGCTCTTTTTGCCTTAACTCTGCGTCTTTTTTACCTCTGCGATCAAATCTTTGGTTCTCATTGGATTTAGTTGAAAGTGTTTTGTCATTCCAGCGAAGGCTGGAATCCATATAAACCGCGTAGAATCTTGCTTGATTGCTATGGATGCCAACCGCCGTTGGCATGATAGCTATAGTTTATAGCCGCAATTTTTCTTCCTAAAAACTGGTTTTTCCAACTAAAACCAATGAGAACCAAATCTTTGTAACAAACTGGACAATTACGACGAACCTTTATTTCATTTATCGTTCAACATGGCAAAAACTCTTGACCAAATCCGCGCCGAACAACGTAAAAAAAACGGCGTAACCAATAGCAATGGCGCTCAGGCGAAAAAACGCCCCGCAAGCCCTGCTCATCCTCAACAAACCCTTAGCGAAATTGCGGTGTCGTGGGTGAAAACGTTAGGCGGCGCGATTATCATGGTAATGATTCTAAACGGATTGCTCATCGCCTCATTTGTGGTTCCCACCGGTTCGATGGAAAACACCGTGATGACCGGTGATTTTTTGTTCGTCAACAAGTTCATCTACGGACCTTCTACGCCACAAATGATTCCGCTTTTTAACGTGCCACTTCCGTACTATCGTTTTCCGGGCATTCGTCAGCCGGAAAAAGGTGACGTAATTGTGTTCATTTTCCCCGGGAACCGCGATGAAGTCAAACCCGTTGAATTTCAGTATTATTTAAAACGCTGCATTGCGACTGCCGGCGACGTGTTGGAAGTTCGCAACAAAGAAGTGATCGTCAATGGTCAACCCGTTCCGCTGTCTGCCGATGGAAGATATGGTCCTCCGGGGTCGCTTAATGCCGACGACCGATATATGACATTCCCAATTGGTGCGGGTTTCACGCGAGATAATTACGGTCCCATCCGTATTCCGAAAAAAGGCGATATTATCAAACTTACGCCGGAAAACCTTGCTGCGTGGGATATTTTTATTCGCCGCGAAGGGCATGCCGTCAACCTTGAGAGCAATACTATTACGATTGATGGGCAGAAGACTACGCAGTACATCGTTCAGCGCGACTACTGTTTTGGCATGGGCGATAACCGTGATAACAGCCTTGATAGCCGCTATTGGGGTTTTGTTCCTGTAGAAAACGTCGTCGGTACACCGCTTATTGTCTATTGGTCGTGGGAGACGAACTATCTGACGGATTCTTTTTTCAAAACAATGGCGGGTAAATTTAAAACGATCCGCTTTGACCGTATGGGTAAAACCATTAACTAAAGCGGGAGCTTACGGTAGAAGAATCAAGCGTTTCATTTCATAAATATCCACGCCCTGCACTCGAGCAATTATGCGCTGTACAGGGCGTTTTTTTTAGTGCTTTTCTGCTTTGTGGGGTCATGTTATGTCGTTACGTGCCAAAATCATTCTCGGATTTCTTGTAGGGCTTCTGTTCCTTAGTGTTACGGGTTATTTGACGTATAAGCGGATAACAGAATCGCTCGCATTAGAACGCTCGGAACGGCAACCCCAAGCCATTTTGAACCTTTCGGAAATCCTGCTCACGCAAATTCGTGATGTGCAAGACGGAGCATTTGGCTATATTTTGACGGGCGACACAACCTACCGCGATTGGTACAGCGCAACAGTTGGGCAGGTTGGTTTGACGATGAAGCAATTATACACCATTCCGAATCGTTCCGGCGAACTCAATCGCAATTTAGCATTGCTTGATACGCTTTTGGACAAAAAAATGGAAGAAATGAACGTGTCCATTCGTTTGCGGCAGGAAAAAAACCTCATAAAACCCGCCTCAGATTTCATGCGAAAAAATAAAAGCCGCCTTGTCGCAGACAGCATTCGTGCGGTTGTGTACCGCATTCGGAATAATCAACGCGACAGTATCGAAAAGCAAATCCAAGAATCTCAAAACACGGCAACAATGCCGCTACTCGTGGCGTTGGGTGCAGGCGCGGCGGCTCTTGTGATAATGCTTGTCATGGCGCTCGTTGGCGCAACGTCGGTTACTGCCACGCTCCGAACGCTGACGCAATTCGCTGAACAACTTGCCCTTGGCGATGTTACCCAGAGAACACCGTTACCCACCAGCATAGACCTGAAGCCACTTGCGCTCTCGCTGAACACCGTAGCCACGAACCTGCAAGGCGTGCAGCATACCGCCAAATCCTCGTATAATCTGATGCTTGAGAGTTTGAATGCCACCCCGCACGGGTTCGCCGTTCTGAAGGCATTGCGGAGTGCTGGATTGAGTACAGCGAACAAAATTATGGATTTCGAGTGGCAAATCTCGAACGCCGCCGCTGCTAGAATTATCGGTTCTACGCCGAATGCTCTGTATGGAAAACGCCTGTTGAACGCCTTCCCAAACCACAAAACAAACGGCATCTTCGAGCAATACAGTCGCGTGGTGGAAAGCGGCATCAGTGCTGAGATTGAGGAACGTCACGGCAACCAGCGGTATGCCGTGACCGCCAGCAAATTCAGCGACGGCATTGTGCTTGCGTACACTCCCGTGAAGTGATTGTTCGGGTTCTCATTGGTTTCCGTTGGAAAAGCCAGTATTTAGGGAGAAAAATTGCGGCTATGTGAACTATGGCTGTCATGCCAACCCCAGCCAGTTTACCCCAGCGAAGGCTGGGGCTGGGGTGAACTTCGGTTGGCATACATGGTAATCAAGCAAGATTCTACGCGGTTTATATGGATTCCGGCTAAAACCAATTAATCCGACAGCCGGAAAAATACCTATCAGTCACTAAAAGAGAACAAATTTTCACCTTTTTCATCTACCACTATGACTCTCTGCTTTTCCACTATTGCTGGCACTGTACTCCGTAGCGCCGTTGTTGTTGCACTCGTAGCATTTGCCTTTGCAATAAGCATTCATGCACAAACCACGACCGCAACAACCGCTACTCCGCAACGCTTTTTGAAGTTTTTGGGGCAACGCTTGGACGGCTCTACCACGCTTACGGCGAGTATTGGTCCGTTCCGGGCGCGCGTAGTCAGCAATGCCAGCATTATTGCCGCCGTCGTGGATTCCACCGGCGCAATAGTGACGAGCGAAAACACGCTGCAAGCCAGCCTCACGCTGGGCTCGCCGAATGATGGATTGTATCCACGCCGCTTATCTGGTCTGTATGGCTCAGCACTCAAACCTGCTCAAGCACAAAATGGCATTTTTATCTTTCAGGGCGTTTGCATGAACGGTATTACGTCTGCTTCGCTCTCGCTCGGCATCACCACAACGGTTGAAACTATCCAAACAACAAGCACCGTCGTAAGGCTACGTGGCGGCAATGGTATGTATGCCGACTTTGCCAAGCTGAGAAACGGTCTCTATGCGACGGCAGGTTATCAAACTGGACGACTCCCCTCAGGGGTACGCATTAAATTGCCGGGCGCTTTGCCAAACATTGTTGTTGGCAAACCTGTTCGCTTCAACAATCCTGATACAACAGATTTTGACGCTATTACGCTTATTGTCTATGATCTTTATGGAAATATTGCTACGAATTCAACGTATGCCACGATTTATTTAGCAGGTGGCTATCCACCTGTAGATCAGCGACTCACGCCACTGCTAAATAATCAAACAATGTCTGACCCTAAAATAGGTATGGTGTCGTTTCCTAACTTTCAAGTGTGGGGCGTGACAAGTAATAATGTGCAGCTTATTGTTTACGTCAGCCCAGATTATGATGCCTTCTCTCCTAACTTCTGGTCGCTTTTCGACGGTGGTGGCACCTCTTCCACCGTCAACCTCGTCGCCAGCGAAGCCGTCGGTATTGCACCCGTAATGATACCAGACCCAGTCAACACAGCCCAATATGTAGCAGTACCAACCTCTGTGTTCGTCGGACGCACTGCGCCAACCTTTTACTTCAAGGCAGTTGACCAATTTGGCAATCAAGTGTCGGGCGACCCCGAAACTGGCGTGGGTGCGTACAACGGCGGCATAGCCACCATTTCATTTCCTGCGCCGGGTACGACCAGAATCACAAACACAGGTGCAGGTTATCAAGCCACAACCGATGCCACGATTACTGCTGTTCGCTTAGGAATTTACTCTTATTACAATTATTACAATCACCCCGACTCCAGTGGAATCCCTATTCCCACGCTCCAGTTTGCTGCAAAATCTGGTGTGACGGCGGTGTCTGAGCGAGGGCTTTA
>JANYIG010000005.1 GCA_025358765.1 Candidatus Kapaibacterium sp. | reverse complement strand
TTATCGTATTGTTTCGACCATTGAAGCACGAATGACGAGTTCGCGGCTGCCGGGCAAAGTGCTGATGACCGCAGGCGGTAAACCAATGCTACAGATTTTAATTGAACGTTTGCAGCGTTCGCTTCATATTCAAGAAATTGTCGTTGCCACTACGATAAATCCACAAGATGACCCTGTAGTGGCGCTTTGCGAGAAGCTTGGTGTGAAATCATATCGCGGAAGTGAATTAAATGTCCTTGACCGTGTATGTGGTGCAGCCAAATCGGTACACGCAGAGGTATTGGTCGAGATTACGGGTGATTGCCCGTTTGTTGACCCTGTACTCGTAGATGGTATGATTGAGCTTTTTCTTGAACACTACCCGAACTCCCGTTACGTCTCCAACACAGGCGCAAATATTTCGATGCCATGGGGGTTTGATGTGCAGGTGTTTATGGCGCAAGACTTGTACGCTATCAACGAGAGCCATCCTGATAAGCAGGATCGTGAACATGTTTCGTATAGTTTTTATCGTCAGAAAAGTGGTGATCGGTACAAACCAATTTTTCATACGTATTCAGGTGAGCTTCATCGCCCCGAACTACGGGTGACCCTTGATTACCCAGAAGATTACGAACTTATCAAGGCTGCATATGAGGCGCTTTCGCCCGCAAATCCCTACTTTACGGCAGTGGATGTTATTCAATGGCTTGATACTCATCCTGCAATCCGTGACACAGCGATTCGTGTCCGCGAACAACGCGAACAATAGTTTTAGGTTGTTTAAGATTTGAACTTTAGATAAACTCCTGGAAACCGCATCAAACCTTACGCGCAAGAACCCCACTCAATCTCCCCTTCTAAGGGGAGAAGCAAGACGCAACACGTCTTCGTGGCGGCTTGCAGAGGGGTGATGCGCTCGAGGATGGTCAAGATTATCTAAACTTCAATTAAGGTTTGAGATTGTGAAAAAAAATACGGTCGTTGTTATTGGCGCTGGCAATATTGCCCAAATGTTTGATGATGTAGAAGGTGACGCGGTATTGACGCACATCAAAGGATACAAACAGCATCCGGCGTTTGATGTTGTTGGTGTATGCGATGCAAGACTTGACTTAGCCGCCGCCGCCGCGGAACGTTGGCTGATTCCACACTTTGCAGCAACGCTTGGCGAATTGGCGTATTTGAAGCCAAATGTGGTCAGTATTTGCACCCCAGACCATACACACGAAGCGTATTTGCGAGAATGCTTGGCGGTTCTGAACCCCGCACCCAATCTTGTATTTTGCGAAAAGCCACTTGCAAATAATCTCGAAGCCGCGCAAAGTCTTGTTACTGAGTACGAGCAACGTGGTATCTTGTTGGCGGTGAATTACTCGCGGCGCTGGTTGACGGAATTTCTTGAACTGCAAGAAATTATCCAGAATGGTGGCTTTGGCAGCGTGATATCGGCTCGTATCAAGTATTACAAAGGTTTTATTCACAATGGATCACATTTGATTGACCTATTGCAAATGCTTGTACCATCAGAGCTTGTGGGTGGTGTGATTCTGAGCAGCGTAAACGATTATACGCCCGACGACTCTACACTCAGTCTTTCGTGTTTGATGAAGCCAACGGAACAGAAAATGACCAACGATGTCACCGTAATGATTGAAGGGTATGATTCGCGCATTGTGACTCCGATTGAGTTAGAAATAATTTGTGAACAAGCACAAATCCTGCTTACTGAGCGAGATGGAACATACGTCTCGATTGGGCAACGGCGCGAAAATTCGCGGTATCCAGGATTTTTCGAGTTTTCAGACGTACAAACGCGGTTGGTGGACGCTTCACAGGCAATGATACGCGCAATTGCGGCTCTTGCTGAAGCGCTGGAAAATGGTAGTTCGTTGTCTTCCACGGGTGCAACGGCGCTTACAACACTGAATCTTTGTACGCAAATGCGTTCGCTTCCAATGGTTCAGTCTTCAATATTTCATTATTCCTAACATCTGTTATGAGTACACTTGCAGTCAACGGCGGAAAGCCGATTCGTACTAAACTATTTCCGGCGTATAACACCATCACCGACGCGGAAAAAAAAGCCGCACTCGAAGTGTTGGATTCCGGCAATCTGTCGCAGTTTTTGGGCTGCTGGATGGATGATTTTTTTGGTGGTCCGAAAGTGCGTGAATTTGAAGAAAAATGGTCCGCAATGTTTGGTGCAAAGCACACCGTGAGCGTCAACTCGAACACAAGCGGCTTATTTGCTGCGGTTGGCGCGGCAGGACTTGGTCCGGGTGATGAAATTATTGTTTCTCCCTATACCATGAGCGCTTCAGCTATTTGTGCGCTTGTTTATGGTGCTGTTCCTGTATTTGCAGATATTCAGCCAGATATTTTTACCCTCGACCCAAAAAGTATAGAAAAATGTATCACACCACGCACGAAGGCGATTATGGTTGTGCATATCTTCGGGCATCCGGCAGATATGGATCCGATTATGGACATTGCTCGCAAGCACAACCTGATTGTGATAGAAGATTGTGCTCAAGCGCCGCTGACGACGTACAAAGGGCGGATGGTCGGCACGATAGGGCATATCGGCGTGTTCAGTCTGAACTATCATAAGCATATTCACACAGGCGAAGGCGGTATGGTAACGACGAATTCCGACGAATTGGCTGAAAAAATTCAGCTCATCCGCAACCATGGCGAAACCTCGCTCAAGGACAAGGGCATGAAGGATTTTACTAATATGTGGGGTTTCAATTACCGATTGACCGAAGTGCAAGCAGCCATTGGTATTACCCAAATGGATAGGCTTGAACACTACATCGCCGAACGGATTGATAATTGTGAATATATGGCGGATAAACTCGCACAGTTTGCAGGCATTATTCCGCCTGTTGTGTATGACAATTGCCGCCACGTGTATTATCAGCAGCCGTTTACCTACGACGAAAAGCTGGTTGGCGTACCACGAAATTTATTCATTAGCGCTGTTTCTGCGGAACTACCGTCGGCGGAACTCCGCGAATCTACGGGCAATCTTATCGGCGCAGGCTACGTGGAGCCTCTTTATTTGCAACCGCTTTACCAAACACGACTGGGAACAAAATGCTCATTTAACTGCCCGCGCTACGAGGGCGATGTGAGCTACAACAAAGGTATCTGCCCTGTTGCAGAAGATATGCACTACAAGAAGCTCTTCACGCATGAGTACATGCGTCCGCCGATGACGCGGGCTGACTTGGACGACGTTGTTCATGCCTTCGAGAAGGTGTATGAGCATCGTTTTGAGCTGTTGGATTGAACGAATACCGAATGAAAACAATTCTTTTTGCAGCGCATGATCCGGGCGGCGCGAATGTTTTGAAGCCTGTTGCAGAGTTTTTCGCAGGATTACCCGAATGGCATATCATTCTTGTTCTACTTGGTCCTGCGGCAGAACGCATCACACTTGACGGCGCAAATGTTGAACGCATAACAGTGCGAACGCAAGAAACACGTGGGTTCCCGAACGAACTTTCGGTCGTACCGGAAGACCTTGCTGCGGTGATTGATCAAACGAAACCTGATGTCGTCTTTACGGCAACGAGTTTTAATAGCAATCTGGAGCGGCTCACCATTCTTTTTGCGAATGAGCGGGAGATTCTCACCGCAACGATCTTAGATTATTGGTCGCGCTATGCGTATCGGTTCACATCTGACCGACGAACGAATTTTCCAAACACGATATTCGTGGCAGACAAGCGGATGAGAACGGAATGTAAGGCGGAAGTTGATGAAAATGTTCGTGTTGTGATAAGCGGTAACCCGCATTTGCAGGCGATTGGAACACAGTATGCCGATGCTCGGAAACAGTTTGATGCAAAGCCAATCACGCGGATTCGCTTTTTCTCAGAAAATATTCATCACTATCATCCGCACAAAGCTGTAAACGAGTTCATGATTGTAAAAGCGTTGGCGGAGATGCTTGATGCTGAAGACTTCATGGGCGAACTTATTGTGCGCCCGCATCCGATGGAATCTCGTGAGGCGTGGGAGCCTGTAATGTCAGATTTGAAGAACCTTCTGGGCGGTCGCATTACGCTTGATACTGTAACGTTCGATGAAGTACTTCGCGAGAACAGCGCTGCGATTGGTTTAACTTCGATGGCTTTGTTGGAAACAGCTGTGTGTGGCATCCCCACATTCTCGTATCAAATAGACATACCCCAAGACGACGGGTATTTTATGCTGCCGTTTGAGGAATACGGTATTGAGAAACT
>JANYIG010000002.1 GCA_025358765.1 Candidatus Kapaibacterium sp. | reverse complement strand
ATTTTCAGATGCGGCTTTACAAGCCTTGTTTCGAGCCTGATATATTCAGAACTTAGCAGCCCTGCGTAAGAACAGGGAATCGGACAGCCGAATAAAAGACGGTTCTATCGTCCAAAAGGGAATAAGTAAAAGGTGAAAAGATGCGTGCAAAAATACGCGAATTGCATCACGGCTTTTATGTGATACAAAATATGGAAAACTACCCTCAAAAAAAAGCCCTGCTCTCCGAAGAGAACAGGGCTTGAGATTTAATCATCGTGTAATCGAATACAACGACTATTGCGGTATTTCGAGGTCAATTTTAGGCCAGCCTGCTTGCATTACTTTATCCTTTGCTTGTTCAGCTTTGATGTCGCCCAAGCGGTTAAAGCGCTTCAAGTCGATCCAACGATAGCCCTCGAAGAAGAGCGAATACCGACGTTCGTAGAGCAATTGCGTCAATGCAGTAGCATCGGTAAGTGTTGCTTTCAGCGCCGGAACACCTGCTGCCGCACGTACCATGTTCAAATCCGCCGTTGCACCAGCCAAATCCTTTGCTGCGCCCAACGCACGTGCTTCAGCACGCAAAAGAAGGAGTTCTTCGTTGCGGATGATAGACACAGGTGTAGTGTTGGTAGGATACAGCGAAATCACCCACGAGGAGGTAAGGCTTGAACCGACCATCGTAGCAGGCACTTTGATGTTTGACGGTTTTGCCACCTTGTTCAAGATGCGTGTGTCAACAGTGTTATCCACGTTGTCCGACACGTGCAGCGTGTGTGCCCACCAGCGAGCACCCGGAGCAGCAAGATTTTGGTAGAAGGGGCTGCCGCCTTGACCACCACGTGCGCCCGGAGGAACGTCGCCTGGCTGTGTGGTATAGACGTGGTTCACACCAGTCGCCATATCAGTTGCTGCGGAGCTTTCTTTCAAGAATGAAGCTCCGAGTGCTGTTAAACAAGCAGCGTAGTCACCTGCATATGCGGCTGCACGAGCACGGATGCCACGATTGACTTTTGCAAATTGCGCCGGCGTATCATACCCTGTGAAGCCTGTGCCTAAGTTGAAGCTAAACGAAGCACCAGCAGCGCCAAGCGCGGTGTTTGCCTCATCCAACAAGCGTGATGCTTCCGCAAGACCTTGAGCGCGTGTCGCAAATTCGATTGAGGGTTCAAAGGAATATTTCAACTTTACGCCATTCTCAAACCATATATTGGATAGACGAATAATCTCGTGCGCCCATATAGTTTTTGCGACACCTTCCAAACCAGCTTTTTGAGCAGCAGGAAGCGTGCTTGCTTTATCCACAAGGTTGCGTGCGTTCGCAATGGTGAAGTACATATTTGTCCATGGGCGACGAGCCACAAACGCCGTTGGGTCAATACCATCGGAGATTGGTTCGTTCAAAATGCGCGGATCGTCAGCAGCGCTGGTATAGCTCTCACGACCAGCAGTACCTAAAAACTCATTGACTTCGGTGTAGCGCCAGTTTGCCAATGTTCCTGTCACCAATGTTTGTACACCTGCTGTTGCTGGCGAAGGCGAATTGGGGTCAGGTAGGTTAAAATTCTGGTCGCAGCCTGTAAGCAGTGCTGCGGCAAACGTTCCGGCAGCACAAAGGCTCAAAGCCATTTTGCCAGCACGGGAACGAAGCAAAAACAATGTATTCATAGTAGTAAAAATCAAAGTTTAATAAAATTCTCTGAATTGAAATATGCCTCTGGCTCGTAATTAGAAGCCAACGGACACCGACAGGTAATAACTCCGTGACGATGGGAACGGCGCTACGTCCTGACCAGCAGCAGTAACGATGTTGCCAAAGTTGCTTACCTCAGGGTCATAGCCATTATAGTTGGTAATTATCAACAAGTTCCGCCCCGTCAAGCCCAAACGAATGAACTCTACACCATCCAGAAAGCCGTTAAGTATCTCTTTAGGGAAGGTATAGGTCAAGCTCGCCTCGCGGAGTTTCACGAAGCCTGCATTTGCGTCGCCTGCTTTTGAGGAATTGATATATGGCGAATACGGACGTTTTTCTCTAAGACCAAGAATATTGGTGTTAAGCGTAGTCACAGCCGTATCTTTCCAGAGTCCGACGGACTCGTACAGATTTTGTGTGAGGAATACAGCATTGCCGCCTTGGCGCCAATCAATCAAGAAGTACAATTCAAAGTTTTGAACGCGAAGCGTGTTGGCAAAACCAACTTGGAAGTCTGGTGCCGAATTACCTGCCACCGTGCCATTAAAAACGCCGCTCGTGAAGTTTTCACGTCCTATGATGGCTGTTGCAGAGAGTCCTTGACGAACATAATTAGCACCGTAGGTTGCGCCAAAACCACCAGAGTTGTACGGAATCACGCCAGCACCCAGTTCGGTGATTTTCGTCGTGTTTGTGAAGAAGTTCACACGTGGTCTCCATTCAATCAACTCTGTACGGACAGCGCTAAAGTTCACCGATGCTTCAAATCCATTGTTGGTCATTGAGCCAGAGTTTTGGAAAACACTGCTGTAACCGGAGGATGGAACGAGTGCGCGGGACAAAATCAAGTCAACAATATTCTTGGTGTAGTACGAAAGTTCAACCGATGCAAAACCGTCGCCAAGCGTGAAATCTATCCCAAACTCAAGCTCCTTCGCGCGTTCAGGACGAATGTCCGGATTGCCAATACGCGAGTTAACAGCCAAACCGCTGCCCAATGCGCCCAAGTTGTTGTTAGCAGACGACAGAAGGGTGTATTTTGCAGCAATGGAGTTCACTGGTGTGCCAGCTTCGCCGTACGCTACACGCAGTTTGAACTGTGGAAGAATATCCTTCATGCCCGACCAGAAATCAAACTGGCTAAACTGCATGGAAGCAGCAACTTTCGGGAAAAGGTAAAACTTGTCAGCATTACCATTTGCCGAGCTACGGTCGGCACGCACACCTGCTGAAATAAAGAACTTACCAGAAATATCTACGTCCTCTTGAAGATAGATACCCTGCGTATAGCGATTGGAAACGGTTTGTATACTTTGTTGCACGGCTGCACCGCTCAGGTTTTCCAATGTGTTTGAGAACCCTTGCGAGGTGTTGACGACGGAGTTTGAACCTTGATTTTCAAATTGAATACCACCTTGCGAAGTAAATGATATGCCATCAGAAATTTCAAGACGATGAGCAAGCGTCAGATACAGATTTGAATTTAAATTCTGAGCGTCGCTCACGCCATAGATACCCGGATTGGTTTTCACACGCTGGTGTAACATATCGGCAGGGTCGTAGATAAAGTTGCGTTGCGAGATATAATCAGCACCACCACGCACAATAAAATCCAATGACTGGTCTTCCGTTTTCAGGATTGTCCAGTTGAGGTTCGTCGCAGCACGGAAGTGATTGACATATTCCGTGTTTTTTGCGCGGTCAACAACTTCGTACGCACTTGCTGGGTTCTGACCAAGCAGGTCAGGATACGTGCCGTCGGCTTGTTTGCGACCATCAAAGAACGTCGGCATAACCGACACGATATAAGGAACGCTTACATTGTCATTGTTTGAGTTCCCCGTAAAGCCGCGTTCAGACTTGGTGCGGGTATAGCTAAAATTCACTTTAGCACTCAAACGGTCGTTGAATGAATGGTTCACAGCCAGTCGCGCTGCAAGGCGCTCAAAACCGGTGTTTTTCATGATGCCATCTTCTTTGCGGTACGTGCCGCCCATATTAAACTGTGTATTCTCGTTGCCACCACGTACAGTTACGTCCGTTTCGGAGATGAGTCCTTTTTGCCCGTAGAGCAAATCTTCGTGGTCGAAGTATGTATTGCCGTTTTTCACGGCATTGTCCCATACTTTCACAAAGTCCGAGCTGGCACCAAAATTTGCTGCCCAATCAATAACTTCTTGGCGTGTAGTAAACTTGCGAAGTCCAAGTTTCCGTGCAATCTCGTTGAAGCCCGTTTGCTGATTCACTGTTACTTGCGTTTTGCCGGCACGACCTTGTTTGGTGGTGATAACAATTACACCAGCCGCAGCTTGCGAACCGTACGCAGCAGCAGCCGACGGTCCTTTGAGTACTTGCACATCTTCGATATCGTTCGGGTTCAAGTCTGCAATCCGGTTTACGCTTTGCTCTTGCGAAGCACCACCGGTAGCGCCACCAGAACCTGCTGATGTGATAAGGTTTTGACCACCAGAAAATGTGGTGTTGCTTACGATAACGCCATCCACAACATAGAGTGGTTGCGAACCGCCCAGAAGCGTTGAAGCGCCACGCAAGGTCACGCTCATACCACCGCCCGGAGCACCCGTGTTTTGACGAATGGACACGCCCGCAAACTTGCCTGCAAACGCTTGATCCACTGTGGAAGCCGGCGCAGGAACAAGCTCCTTTTCGCTAATCGTACCGATGGATGTCGGCGAGTTTGCTTTTTTAATCGTGCTTGCAAGACCCGTTACTACCACTTCCGACGTTTTAAGAACGTCTTCTTGAAGGCGCACAGCCACGCTTGCGGCGTTGCTTGCGTCCACCTTGATTTCTTGCTGCTTGTAGCCGATGTAATTCAGCAGAATCGTCGCTGTATTGGCGTTAGGCAACATGAGTTTGAAGTTACCACTACGGTCGGAAAATGCCCCAGCGTTGGAGCCTTTGACCTTGATATTGACACCCGATACTCCTTTGCCGGAGTATGCGTCAACAACATTGCCGGAAATGCTCAACTGCGCGAATGCACTAACGGCACACACGAAGAAGAGGGCAATGAGAAGAGAAAAGCGGCGCAATGAGTTCATCATTGATCCTTTCTATGAATGGAGATAGAAAAAAATGACAGCGAAACAACAACATTTGGAGAATAATCAAAAAATATCGTTGGCTGCCACGATTACGGTTCAAGTTGGGCGAAAATATGAAAGAATTCTGCTACTGCCAAACAAACATTACTAACAAATTAAAACTTTGTCATAATTAATCTTAAAAAAAAATGACTATAATTCGATATGTGTGCGAACGGAAAACACGTGCACCGGACCTCGGTCGTGGTTATACGCTGGGTTGGCAATAAATTGATAATCACCCGACACCGTAAGCCATGCGTTCCACTGAAACCGATAATACGCCTCGACAATCGTTTCGGGCGCATAGTTCAACATTCCGTCGCCGATGATGAAGCCATAACCGCCCGCCGCTAAATAATCACGGTGGTCTTGCGAAATGCCATTGACAACAAATGCTGTGCCGAGTACGTCGTCGCTACGGTTCCAGAGCTTGCCGCCGAATTGCACACCAGCACTCACCGAATGGTCTATCTGTGTGAATGCCCATGTTTCGGTAGCACCATCGTTCCAGCTTCCACGAGCGAACGCGCCAATATTGTCGGTGAGTTCTTGCTCAATGCTCGCACCAAAACCATATTTCACTGTGCCGTAGCTGCGGGCTGCCGTAATGTCGGGTTCCGAATTCATTACTGTCCCTTGACGAATGGCGGTACGAAATGTACCTGCGTTTGCAAGATTACGAAACGCCAGCGCCCGCACTATACCTTTTCGCAGACGATTCTTTTCTCCGAGCGCGTAATTATACTCAAGCTCAACAGCCTCGCCACGAGCCTCACTAATGCGAGTGTCCATCTCTAAACCGTTAGCAGTCTTGGGAACCAGTACTGCCAACGCCCGCAGCGCCCACGCATTGTACATGTATTCCATCGCTATGCCCCACGTGTAACCGCGTGTGTCGGCAGGATAGTCCCATGCGCCCGTACTCATCAACGACCAATTCATAAACTGCGTTCGTGGGTCGTGACTGTAGGAATTGGCATCAAAAAAATCCGCCACGCCAAATTTCCCCGCAATCAATGTTAGTTGCGAGATATTTTGTGTGCCAGACCGACGAAACAATTCCGATGGCGTAGCTGTTGCACCCGCAAGCGTTTGTGCCGTCGCGGTTCTCGTTTCATCACTAAGATTAAAGACCTGTTTAACGTACGCACGTGCTGGATACACAACTGGTTTTGCCTGTCCCACACGAAATGTTTCACCATTCGGGAAACCCGCCACGCCAACTGCACCACTCAAGCCCTCGCCGCCTGCAATTTCTGGCGTGAAGGTGAATTCACCACCTTTCCAGAGCTTGATAGTGAGAAAAAGTGTTGCCGTGAGCGATATTGCAGATTCAGATTCCGTACTGAGACTATTTTTGCCGGAATATGGCGCTGAAAAGCTCGGATGTGCTTGATAAACAATGGTCTGTTGGAAACGAGATGTGTACCAATCGGACTGCGAAGAATCGGCTACGGGCATGGCAAGTGAAACTGCAAGGCAAAGGGCAAAAAGCATATATAAATGACTGAGATTATTTAAGGACTCTCATAAGAGCTTTCACAAACAGATCCATTTGATGCAAGAAGCTTAAAGCCTACGTCATCATAAAGAAATCGAAGCGCGGAATTTATACGTACAATGCCCATCAAGACTATTACAATCCCAGAACATTCCGCGCAATCACCATTTTCTGTACCTCGCTTGTGCCTTCGCCGATTGTGAGCAACTTGGAGTCGCGCCAGAGTTTTTCGACGGGGTAATCCTTCGTATAGCCATAACCACCATGAATTTGCACCGCTTCTTCGGCGGCTTTTACGCACATTTCACTGGCAAAAAGTTTTGCCTGAGCGGATTCGAGCGTAGTTTTTTTGCCTTGGTCGCGCATCCATGCTGCTTTGAAGGTGAGTAACCGTGCGGCTTCGATGTTTACACTCATTTGCGCCAGCTTAAACTGAATGCCTTGCATGTCGCTGAGTGCCTTGCCAAACTGTTTGCGAGCCGCCGCGTATGTAAGTGAATGCGCCAACGCACCTTCCGCTAATCCTAAACTGAGCGCGGCAATCGAAACACGTCCCCCATCCAAAATCTGCAGTGCCTGAATAAAACCCTCGCCCTCGTTGCCAATGAGATTCTCTACGGGAACGCGCACGTTATCAAGCGTCAAACTGGCGGTATCGCTGCAACGCATTCCTACTTTGTTTTCTTTTTTCGAGCCGTAAAACCCTTCCATCGTTTTATCTACCACAAACGCCGAAATGCCTTTATTCCCTTTGCTACGGTCGGTGATAGCAAGGATAACCGCTGTTTTGCCAACGTTACCATGCGTAATAAAATTTTTCGAGCCGTTCAAGATATAATGGTCGCCTTCGCGCACGGCGGTTGTAAGCATCCCGCTTGCATCCGAGCCAGATGAAGGTTCCGTCAAACCCCACGCAGCAAGTACTGAACCACTTGCAAGGTCGGGAATATATTTACTTTTCAGTGCGTCGCTTGCAAATTTCAGAATATGCCCTGTTCCCAAACCGTTGTGCGCTGCCACGCCGAGCGCAATGGAAGGACAAACTTTGGCGATTTCTTCCACAATGAGCGCGTATTCAACATACCCCATACCCGCACCACCGTATTCGGTAGGAACAAGAACGCCCAAAAAGCCTAATTCACCGAGCTTCTGGAAGATTTCATGCGGAAATTCTTGCGATTCGTCGTATTTGAGTACGACAGGCGCAATTTCTTTTTCGGCGAACGAACGAGCTGCATCGCGCACTGCTTCTTGCTCTGGTGTGAACGAAAAGTCCAGAAGCATTTCTTGGTCAAGTGTTTCAGTCATGGTTGTTGTTGGAAATGAAGAAGGCGGAACAAATGAATGAGTTGTTGTATGATAATAATTCAGTATCAGACCACAAAAATACAGTTTTTCTTCGCAGCCAGCGAAATATTTTTTTCACACACCGATGTAACGAAAATGGTACTTTTTGGTTGTTATTGATAGAACGAAGACAGTTGTTCTCGTTACCAAAGATGTCGAATTTATGGGAGACCATGATGATGAACACCACGTTAGGACAGAGCGCATCGGCAAGAATCGCAAAACCTATTGCACCACCACGCACTACAACTACCCGCAATATTGAACGGTTGTTTGAACAGCGCCAAAAGCTACTTGCCATAAAAGCAATCATTTGGGCAGTCGTACTCACGGGCGTAATGCTTGTTTGCACGACGATGTTGTAAGCGCTATTGTAGCTGACGTTGCAAGCCTTACATTCACCGCATCAACAAAATACGAACCTACTCACCTTACTGCCACACGCATTTGAGGGAACGCCGCACCAGAATGAGCAAGAATGATTGTTTCAGTGTTTGTTTCACCACTACAAGCACGTATATTTGTTCACGAAACAATCATTCTTGTTCGTTGCCCTGTACCAAAAACATTGCAACGAACGCCATTCATCTTGTTCACTTTATATGCAAACCATTTGGATTACCGGTGCTGCAACGGGCATCGGGCTTGCCATTGCACAGCGTTTGGTGTTAGAACGCCACACACTCGTTCTCAGTTCTCGCAACGAAGATGCCCTCAAGCGTGCTGCCCATGAACTTCGTGCACTCACAAACGTGCAATCTGCGATTCACGTCGTCCCATGCGACGTTACGTCTGCGGTGTCGGTGGAATCTGCCGCACGTTATATCCACACGGAGTGCAGCACAAATGGTGCGGTGGATGTGCTTATCAACAATGCCGGCGTGGGTGTTTTTAAATCTCTTGCAACGATAGCGATAGAAGATTTCGACAATATGCTCAACGTGAATTTACGCGGGGCGTTTTTGTGTATCAAAGCTGTGCTACCACCCATGATAGAACGCCATTCGGGAACGATTGTGAATATCAATTCCGTTGCCGCAACGACCGTATTCACGAACTCGACGGGCTACGCGGCATCCAAAGCAGGACTGCTTGCACTCAGCCGCTCATTACGCCAAGAAGTACGTTCACAAGGCGTTCGCGTGATAGATGTGTTGCCGGGCGCAACGGAGACAGGAATCTGGAGCGAAACCTCGCGCCAACAGTTCCGCGAACGTATGATGCAGCCGGAAGACGTAGCCGATGCTGTTGCTGCGCTGCTTGCGCTTTCGCCACGTGCGATGCCAGAGGAAATCGTACTGCGCCCACAGTTGGGGGATTTGTAGTTTGATTTGGTAGCCCTTGCCTTCAATCCTATTGCAAAACGTCCGCCAACCATGATATACTCCTGATTGGCGGACGTTAAAAAGTCCTATTGAAGCAAAAATATTACAATCACTTTGCTTTGGCGGCAATCAGATTGAGTGCAGAACCCGCCTTGAACCAGCCGATTTGCTGGTCGTTGAAGCTGTGTTTTAATGAAATTATTTCTGTGGAACCATCCTTGTGCTTCACAGAAAGCGGCATTGGAGCGCCTTCTTTCAGGTCGCCGATATTTAACGAAACAAGGTCGTCCTCTTGGATTTTGTCGTAATCCGCTGTGTTCAAAAACGTAAGCGGCAACATTCCTTGTTTCTTCAAATTTGTTTCGTGAATCCGTGCGAATGACTTCACAATAATCGCCCGCCCGTTCAGAAAACGCGGCTCCATTGCAGCGTGTTCACGGCTTGAGCCTTCGCCGTAATTTTCTTCGCCAAACACTACCCACGCTTTGCCACGCGCTTTGTAATCACGCGCTACCTTCGGCACTTCGTCGTAGCCATCCGTGAATACATTTTTTACTGAATTTGCCATGCCATTGTGGAAGTTGATTGCACCGATAAGCATATTGTTCGAGATATTATCTAAATGCCCTCGGAACTTTAGCCACGGACCTGCCATCGAGATGTGGTCGGTCGTACATTTGCCCTTTGCTTTGATGAGTACGGGCATTTCGTGATAGTCCTCCGCCTTTGGAGCTGTAAATGCCAACAGTGCTTGCAAACGGTCGGAAGCGTCTTTGATGTGAACCGACAAACCACTGCCGTCCGCTGCCGGAGCCATATAGCCGTCGGGGTCAGGCACAAAGCCACCGTTGGGGAGTTCCAATCCGATAGGTGCTTTGAGCATTACGCCGCCAATGGCTTCTTTGGTGAAATCCACCGTCAAATTACCCGCAATCGCAAATCCTGCCACCGTTTCCGGCGATGCCACGAACGCATGCGTTTCGGGGTTCCCATCGTTGCGGCTCGTAAAATTGCGGTTAAACGACGTAATAATCGAGTTTTTATCGCCTTTTTGTACGTCGTGGCGCTTCCATTGCCCAATACACGGACCACACGCATTCGCCAATACCGTGCCGCCGATGCTCTCCATCGCTTGCAGTACGCCATCGCGCTCAATCGTAGCGCGAACCTGCTCGCTGCCGGGCGTTATCGTGAACTCGGATTTCGCCTTCAAACCGTGTGCTGATGCGTCCCGTGCAATCTCTGCCACTCTCGTCATGTCTTCGTAGCTGGAGTTTGTACACGAACCAATCAGCGCCACGCGGAGTTCTTCGGGCCAGCCGTTTTCTTTGACGGCTTTAACGAACTCGGAAATCGGAAACGCACGGTCGGGCGTAAACGGACCATTGATGTGTGGTTCGAGCGTGTCGAGGTCAATGTGAATCACTTGGTCGTAATATTTTTCAGGGTTTGCAAGCACGTCATCATCTGCGCGAAGATATTCTGCGACGGCATCGGCAGCGGCTGCAACTTCAGCGCGAGCAGTGGAAGTCAGATACCGAGCCATGCCTGCATCATATGGAAAGATTGAGGTCGTCGCGCCGATTTCCGCACCCATGTTACAAATCGTGCCTTTGCCGGTGGCGCTCATCGTCGCACAGCCGTCGCCAAAGTACTCCACGATAGCGCCCGTGCCGCCTTTGACCGTAAGAATACCCGCGAGCTTCAAAATTACATCTTTCGGCGATGTCCATCCTGACATTTTGCCCGTGAGCTTCACGCCGATAAGTTTCGGGAATTGGAGTTCCCACGGCATTCCCGCCATCACGTCCACTGCGTCTGCGCCGCCTACGCCGATTGCTACCATACCCAAACCGCCAGCATTCGGCGTGTGCGAGTCTGTGCCAATCATCATGCCGCCCGGGAAAGCATAGTTTTCAAGCACTACTTGGTGAATGATGCCTGCACCCGGCTTCCAGAAACCGATGCCGTATTTTTTCGATACTGATGCAAGAAACGTAAACACCTCGTCGTTTTCAACAAGCGATTGTTTCATGTCCGCCACAGCACCGTGTTCAGCACGAATCAAATGGTCGCAATGCACAGTTGAAGGCACAGCAACCTTCGGGATACCGGCAGACATAAACTGCAACAGCGCCATTTGTGCGGTTGCATCTTGCATTGCCACGCGGTCGGGATTAAAATCCACGTAGGATTTACCACGCGCAGGAAGCGTTTCGTGCTTGTCAAGCGGCGCATCCAAATGCGCGGCAAGCACTTTTTCCGCCAGCGTCATCGCACGTCCGAGCGTTACCTTTGCTGCCGCTATTTTTGCAGGATACGCAGCATAAAGGCGCTTAATCATGTCTAAATCGTGAATCATGGAAGCTCCTTGGGGTTTGAAAGATGGAGTAAACAGGATTTGAATGTCGTTCTATTGCGTGATGCTTTCTCAGAGTGGCATAATATACAAAAAGACTATATCTTTTCGATGAAGACAGGCGTAAAATCAAGCAATTTTGCACAAAAAATTTGCCTTCTGTTGCAACTTCTCTTTCCGAAAATTTATACAAACTAAAGCGCAATGCCCAAACGCCATTCCCAACGTGATTGTACCGTAATACCAGTGAAAAACCTGCGACGAATATACGAAAAAGCGTAAGTTTGTGACGGTTTTGTTTCACCATTCGTTGTTGTTATGCGTTTCGCTTTTTACCTCATCACTGCTTTTTTTCTGCTGTGCCGCATTGTTGTCGCCCAAGTGGAACATGTTCCTGTGCAGCACCCTGTATATGACCTGCTGATGCGCTGGGAAGCCGCAAAGGTTTTGAATCAGGATTTCTCCTCGTCAGCACTTCCACTCCAACGCAAAGAAATCGTCGAAGCACTCAAAGCCGCACGCCGCAATGAAGCATTCCTTTCGGCGGCAGACGTGGCAACGCTTGTACGGTTTGAACGGGAATTTGGCATTGCCGCACAAACGCGGTCGGTGGTGTTTCCAAGCGGCACAGATTCTACAAGTGTCCTATTTGCAAGGCTTCTGAGCGATGACGAAAAATTCCTGTTCCGCTACCATGATTCTGATTATTCAGTGAGTGTTTCGCCACTCGCGGCGGTGGATTATCGTATTACTTCGGGCAGCAATGACCCGGGAACAGCTCTGCTGGCGGAAGTGGGCGGACGTGTCTTCGGTACACTCGACAGCGCACTTGGTTTTTTTCTACAGGGCACGAACGGTGGTATTTTTTCAGGAGACCGAAATGCGTCGTGGTTGCAAAATGACCCACGATTGCGGCAAAACCTAACGTGGCGACTATACAGCGATGGTAATTCAGGAAATTTTGATTTTAGCGAGTCGCATCTGCGTTATGACAAACGCTGGTTTTATGCGGGTATTGGGCGCGAAACACGGCTCGTTGGCTCCGGCTATTTCACACGAACCTTGTACTCGAACAATGCGCCAGCATCCGATGCCTTCATGCTTGGAGCGCGGTTTTCCGGTTTTGAATACAGGTTTATGCACTTCTCGTTGTTGGGACAGCCGGAGCCGAACCCTAATTCTTTTGGCGCTGGAACAACCATTCCCACGAAATATATGGCGCATCATCGTTTCGCATTTCGCGGCACGTGGGGTGAAATCGGCGTGAGTGAGCAGCTTATTTATTCGCGGCGGGGTTTGGATGTAGCGTATTTGCTACCGTTGAATTTTCTCCGCTCCATCAGCAACGCCCTCCGCGACCGCGACAACCTCCAAATGGCGCTCGACCTGACGCTCAGACCATTTGCCGGCATCCAACTCAAAGGAAATTTTGTGCTGGATGATTTGCGCTTTGGCGAAATTGGTAACGGATACTGGGCGAATAAAACAGCATGGAACGTAGGTGTAATGTTTGCTCCAAGCGGCTTGCCCGTAGATGCAACGCTTGAATATGCCCGCGTGGAGCCATACACGTTTTCGCATTTCGATGTGCAAAACGCCGCTACGAACGACGGGCAGCTTTTTGCAGGAATATTGCAACCTAACTCTGACGAACTTACGGCACGGCTTCAATGCTGGTTTGGCGGACGGTATCCGTTCAGCATAAAAGCTGCGTGGATGCGGCACGGAGCGAATATTGTGGACGTAAATGGCAATCTGGTTCGCAACGTTGGCGGAAGCGAGCTTCAAACCCTGCGCTCCACGTATGACCCGCACGGACAACGCATCGGGATTGATTCCGAGCGCGTCACGTTTTTGGATGGCAACCTCGAATCGCGCTTCACGCTTGCGGTGACGTGTGGGATGGAGCTTGCACGGCAATGGAACGTGCAAGCGCGGTATCAGCTTGTAACCCTGAACGCCTTAACAACGCATTATATCGGTATTGTGCTACGGTTTGAGGATTTCTAAGCCTTTGCAACCGTAAAAAGGCTTGGAGACAGACTTCTTGGAGACAGACTTATGGAGAGTGCAACAAAGAATGGTTGCCCGCGTACTTGGAGAGTGAACAATACTCAAACAATCAAGGCTCATACAATGGCAGAAAAAGAATTTTCTCTCAAAAAGACCGCACATATCGCGGGCGGACTCTACCTTCTTTTGGCAATCACTGGTGCATATAGCTTGATGGTCGTGCCATCACAAATTATGGTGCAAGGCGATGCCGCCGCAACTGCCAGAAACATTCTCGCCAATGAATTTTTGTTTCGTACAGGCATCGTGAGCAATCTTGTGAGCCAAAGTTTATTTGTATTTTTGGTTATGGTGCTGTACCGCTTGTTCAAAGAAGTAAACGAACATCAGGCGAGACTCATGGTCGCATTGGTGCTTGTTTCTGTTCCTATCATGTTTCTCGTTGAGGCGTTCAAAATCACCGCGCTCATGGTATTGAAGGGCGATATCGTCTCAACGCTTGCACCTGAGCAGATGCAAGATTGGGCGATGATGTTTATGGGAGCTCGCGGCAATGGTATTGCTGTTGCAAGCATCTTCTGGGGATTATGGCTGATACCCTTTGGACAATTAGTGTATCGGTCGGGCTTCATTCCTCGTTTCTTGGGGATACTGCTTATTGCTGGCGGCGTAGGGTATGTGATTGAAATCTGCGCTTCCCTGCGCTTCCCAAACTATGCGGCGATAGTTTCTCAATGGACACCGCTGTTGTACTCAACAGCCGAAGTACTCACGATTCTCTGGCTGCTCATTATGGGTGCAAAAACAAACAACAATACTCTCTTAATAAGTTCTCTCCCATAAACTCTATCAAACGCAACAATGACAACCACCGACAAACGGAAAAACCTTGAGGACTTCAAGGTACATACAAAGTTCAAACTTGCAGCATTATGGACATCTACGATGTTTTGTTATGTGTATGGTGATTTTTTCTCTCTATTTATTCCCGGACACATTCAGCATTTGATAGAAGGCAAATCGGGCGTAGGTGCAACGACTCCTTTGTCGCTCGTCGCCTTCGCTCTGCTGATGACCATTCCCAGCGTGATGATTTTTCTTTCTCTCGTGCTTGCGCCGCACATCAATCGTTGGGCGAATATCGGCACAGGTGTTCTTTTTACGCTCATTATGGCGCTCATACTCGTAACGTCGCTCAGTGAGTGGCGACTGTTTTACACGTATTTGGCGTTCGTCGAAATCCTCCTTACCAGCGCAGTTGTGTGGTACGCATGGAAATGGCCACATCAAGAATATATCCAACACTTGGAAAACCAAGCCGCCCGATAGAAGCTCACCAGCATAGAATTTTTCATGTCTCGTTCGGACTACGGTATGAGGTTTTTTAAGCAAAAACACGGATGGGTTTTGTTTTTTTCACAAAACAATCGTAGTTTTGTAATTCTCTGACGTTTCGTCTGCCTCTTGATGATGTTACCGATGATTTTGCGCCCATAGCTCAACTGGATAGAGCGTTGGATTCCGATTCCAAAGGCTGGGGGTTCAAGTCCCTTTGGGCGCACTACGAGCGCATTCCGAGAATGGGTAGGAAGTAATGTTCCGAAGAAAAATGAAAAAAATAGTTCAACAATTATCGTTCATGTTTTTTGACGCATACACACCATGAAAGAGAAAGAAAAAGACCTCGAAAAAGAGCTTGACCAAACCGATTACAGCACAGACGAAGTGCTGGATGATGATTTTGACACGGTTGAGGAAATCAGCGAGCGTAGTAAATACATCCGCTATGGCGTAATTGCTGCGGGCGTTATTGTATTGCTTGTTGGTGGTTGGCTCTTGTACGGGTATTATCAAGACAATGCTCAACGTCAGGCATCCATCCAGCTTTCACGCATTCGTCCGTACTACGAGCAAAACGTCTTTGACGCTGCGCTCAATGGATTGGGCAATGCAACGATGCGCGGTGAAAAAGTGCCGGGTTTGAAAGCGATTGCGGATGAAAACAGCGGGAATGAAGCGGGTAAACTCGCGGCGCTGTACGCTGCAAATAGTTTTGTCGCGCTTGGGGATTTCAACCAAGCAGAGCGCTATTTCGACCAAGCTAGCAGCGCAAGCGCACCTATCACGCGCTTGGGCGGTCTTGCTGGCTTGGCTTCATGCAAAGCCCAGAAAAATGCTTCCGCAGAAGCTGCGAAACTCTACGAAGAAGCGGCTTCGGTGGCTGAGAAAATGGGCGAAGAAGACCGCTTCCGCTTGTTTGCAGCATTGCAATACGAAAAAGCGGGGCAGAAAGACCAAGCATTGAAGATTTATCAGGCGATTGCGGCTATGCCGGAATTTTCTGAGATTACCTCGGAGGCAAAGTTTGGCATTGTACGCTTAGGCGGCACAGTTCAATAGCTTTAGCGAAACAAACAAAATTGAATGATTAAAAAATCCCTGCGTGGAAACGTGCAGGGATTTTTTTACTTATGAAGTTTGCTCATAAAAAAAGCGGTCAGCACAATTTATTGTACTAACCGCTTTTTGTTTGTAGGGCGAGCGACGGGGCTTGAACCCGCGACACCCAAAGCCACAATCTGGTGCTCTACCAACTGAGCTACGCCCGCCATCAGAACTTACCTCGAAGTGAAGAAACTCGCGTGAAGCAAGTAGATTACAAAAATAGGGCATCGGGAGATTTTCTCCAACTATTTTTTATTTAATGACCGCAAAAGCCCATAAAATCTTGGTTCTGAATGAGGGCATATATTTCACCGTTCGCTGTTTCCGTAGAGTTTTGTACATTTGTATAGTACGCAACTATCCACCGTCGGTGTCAAATTAAAATTTCATCATTTTTCATTATCCTCCGTCGTTTCTGGAATGAACCTTTTCGACTTTGTTCGTCATATTGAAGCGATTCTTCCGCCGCAAACAGCCATGAAGGGCGACCGTATTGGTCTTCAGTTGCAAAGCGGTAGAACAGACGTTACAACAGTGCTGGTGACGATGGAAGTAACGGATGCCATTGTGCAAGAAGCAATTGAGCAGAACATAGATTGCATTTTGTCATTTCATCCTCTTATCTTTGCACCACTCACAGCGTTGGTTGAACAAGAGCGCGTTGGACGGTTATGTTCGCGGTTAATTCAGCATTCTATAGCGCTCGTAGTGGCGCATACGAATTTTGACGCTTTCCCCGAAGGAACGAGTACACTTTTTGCACGGCATTTAGGTTGGACGATAGAGGGTGTGCTCGTGCCAGATGTGCTTCAGCAAGGCTTTGGCATGGGAGTTATAGCTCGAACGGGTACACCGCTATCGGAGACAGCCTTTGTCGCGCATGTTCACAAGTATTCAACCTCACCGATACGGTTCAATCGAGGGAATGGAATGCCAATCGAACGTGTTGCAATTGTCGGTGGCAGTGGCGCATCATTCATTGAGCAGGCGTTGGCGGCAGGTGTGGAGGCATTTATCACTGCAGACCTCAAATACCATGATTTTCACCGTGTGCAAGGGCAAATACTGTTGCTCGATCCGGGTCACTATGAAATGGAACAATTTGTGCCGCGTGGTCTGGCAAAAATTATAGCAAAAATTTCAGCAACAATAGCTGCAAATACTGCCAAACGGCTTGTTATCAAGCATTCACAGAACGTTCCCAATCCTATTTGCTATTACCCAAATACAGAATTTTACAGAGAAGCTCAACAACAGGTACTCACTTTATCGTAACGATTATCGAAATGATTATGCTCGCACAGTTGCAAACGTTGGCAGCGCTGACCCGCGTTGATGTGGAATTAGAAGAATTACAGGAAGAACTCGGCGACCTTCCGGGCGACGTGAAACGCTTAGAGAAGGATGCTCGCATCAAGCAGCAAGCCTTTGATGCCACGCAAAAACAAATTGATGATCTTGTCCATGCACGAGCAAACATGCGCATCCGTACGCAAGAAATTCATGACAAGGAGAAAAAACTCTCTGAGCAACAATTTCAGGTACGAAACAACAAAGAATTTGATGCCATCACCCGTGAGGTGGAAACAATAAAGGAAGAAACAAAAGACCTTGAGCGTGAACTGGCGGCATCGGCGCTGACGGAAGAAAATTTACGGAGAATCCTTGCTCCGCAAGAAGAAGAATTGGAAGCAGCAAAAATCAAACTTTCCGAGAAAGAGCAAGAATTAGTGCAACTTTCCGGCGAGCATAACGAAGAACTCACATTACTGCTTGCTAAACGTGCGGAGTACAAAGCAAAACTTCCGGCAAACGTTCTCGTACAATACGAGCGGATCCGTGAATATCACACAAACGTTGCAGTATCGGTGCGACGCGGCAGTTGCTCTGGGTGTTTTAATGCTATTCCACCCCAAAAACTTGTAGAAATCCGTAATTTTAAGCAATTATTTACATGCGAGAATTGCGGACGGATGTTCTACCCCGAAGACATGGAAATCCCTACTGCTTAGGGGTTTTCATAATACTACAAAAGACGTGCGGGGAGCGCGGGCGGTCGCGGAAACAGTGTTACAACTTGTTTCTGAGGAAAGTCCGAACTCCAAAGAGGAACACGCCGGCTAACAGCCGGACAGCGAATTCGGGGAAAAATGGATAGTGAATAGTGAACAATGAAGATGACAGATTTGAACACTTGGAGCTTGAAATTTGGAATCGAAAAAGCTGATGGAAAGTGCCACAGAAAATATACCGCTGGCTTACCAGTAAGCGGTCAGCAGTGAGCAGCGAACAGTGCGACGAACGGTTGTCGAACAATCTCGGGACACAACAATCTGACAGCCGCAAGTTTGCGCCAAGTAATTGTTCTCTGGTAACTGCGAACTGGCAAGGGTAAGGGTGAAAAGGTGAGGTAAGAGCTCACCGCGCTTCTGGTAACAGCAAGCGGCAGGGAAAACCCCGTGTGGAGCAAAGCCAAATATGACTACAGAATCGTTGGTTTTTACATTTTAGAAGCCCTCGTGATTATCCGGTTCCTCGCCGGATTGTGTGGATTGGAAACGAACACACACTATAGTCGGGTAGGCTGCTTGAGGGCAGTAGTAATACTGTTCCCAGATAAATGATCGCCTCTTGCGTTTGTTAGACAACGAACAACCGTAAAAGACAAAATTCGGCTTACAGCGTTCCCCGCTTCCTTTTTATGGTAGAATTACAGCCGTCATTCGGGATCATTCCTCGTGTGACGGCTTTTTTGTTCCCCGTGTTCAATTTAGCGATAATAAAAAGAACTTGCCATAAAGCAACTACCGCCGATAATGATAGCGATCAAATGGTATCGGCGAGATGAGGCGAAAATCCCCAAAGCCACTATCCACAAAGACAAACTCTTTTCCGTAGGATGGATAATACCATACAACGACCGTGCGACCATCTATACGGCGCTGTTCATTAGCTGACGGCGGCTGACCATATATCGTATAGACCATACCCATATCTGTTTGCCAGCCCTCTACGTAATGCCGGAACGTGCGAATGGCAAACTCAATACGAGCGTAATATTCATCATACGCTTCGTTGCGTGGTGAGCCGGGCGTAGGGTCAATTTTCTTCCAGAAATCGTAAAAGCGGCGCTGCTTCTCCTCTTCATTCGGGGCTGCTTGAATAGTCGAAAGCTCCTGTGCGGTAGCGACGTATTTCATTTGACGAATAGCTTTCGTCAGCTCTTCCCCTTGCAAAACAATGCCGAACCCAAGCCCTTTCCACTCAATTTTCATTGAACGTACAGATGCGGCTATGATGTCTTTGTTCGTAAACTCTCGTGTTGTGTCAGGACGCAGCGCTATCACGCGGAGCGTGTAGTTACCTACAGACAGATTTGCGGGCAAATCAACCTTTACATATTGCTGTACACGTTCAGCCCCAATATGACGACGAAGACGTTTACCGAGTAAAACACGGTTATTCTTCTGGTCGAGTAATTCATAAGCAAAATCTGCCGAATCTACGCTGGGGGTACGATTGTAGGTTTCGAAAAATGCGAAAAACACATCCCCTACTAATGGTGCTACGTCATCATCCAAATACGGCGTAACGGAATAGCGGTTGCCATTTTGTGCGATGGCGTTCGAGAACATAATACTACTCAACGAAAACGTGTAGCTATCAAAATCAATGGTGTTAAACGAGCGTTGGCGCGTCATAGAGCGTTTGCCGATCACATCAACAATCCGTGATTCTACAACGTAAGCGCCGGGCGGGGCTTCGAGCGTGGTTTGCGTGTAGTCAAATGCACCTGTTACACCGATGGTTGGCTCTATTTTCTCCTCCGAGAGCGGGCGCTCTTTCGTGATTTGGCGGATTTCTTTGCCGTCTTTTGTACGAAGCGAGACAATCAGCGTATAGTTCGTTACATAATTGCTCCCGCGCTTCACGAAGGTAAGCGATGAATACGGCACGACGGTGAACACATCTATACGCTGCGTACTGTCCGTCGAGCCTTTGAAACAAAGCACATCAAGGAAAAAGCTGCGGGTGTCGCCCGAAAGACTTGTTGGCTGCTGCGCTGATGCAGATACGAATAAGAATACGTTTGCAAAAGCACAGAGAATCGTTTTGGTGAAGGGCAGTACAAACGGTCGGTAGTTCATTAATATTCTCCAATGTTAGGCTTTGTGTGAGGTGGACTGTCAAAACAAGGAATAGAAAAGGGTTCACGCCGCTTTCTGAATCGCGTGTCCGTTACCGTTTGCGTGATCGTTTGCAGCTTTCACAACACCATTTGCAGCATTAGAAGAAAGCGGCAATTCCTCCATCATCACCTCGGCGGAACGGCGAATGTCTTTGATGTAAAGCTGGAGCGTAATGCGGCTATGATAGATAATTTCTTCGATAGTATAAACAATAGAAAGCGCTTCACCGCTGTTGCAGAGGTCAAGTTTATCACCCAAATTGAAGCCGATAGAATCTAATACAATACCGTCTTGCCGCGCACGGAAACGCAGGTGATTTTTACCTACGATGTTTGCCCTGCCGGACGAGGTGACATTATGCGTCAGGAAACACGGCTTTGCATTGCCATAGCCAAACGGCGCGAAATGGCGCAAATAGTCCAAAAAATCTGGCGACACTTCGCTGAAATGCAATACCGAGTCCACTTGAATCTCTGGTGTAATCATTGCGTCGGACAACATGGAGCGTGCAATTTTGTCGAACGCATCACGCAGCGCCGGAACGTTCTTCTCCTCAAGCGACAAGCCAGCCGCATACTTGTGTCCACCGAATTGCTTCAGGTATTTCTGGCACTGTTTAAGGGCGGAATGCACATCAAAGTTTTTAATGCTGCGAGCAGAACCTTTGGCAACGTGGTCAATACTCGTCAGCAGAACCGTTGGCAGATGAAAACGCTCCACCAGCCGTGAGGCGACAATGTTGATAACACCCACATGCCATTCGGGATTGAAGATGACAAGCGAGCGACGATGCTCCTTCTCGATGAGTTCTTCCGCTATTTTCGAGGCTTCGGCAAAGGTTTTTTCATCAATCACGCGACGGCGATAATTTTTACTTTCCAAATCTTGCGCCAGACGGAATGCTGAAAGTTCGTCATCCGTCAACATCAAATCTACCGCACGGTATGCATCGCCCATCCGCCCAGCAGCATTGATAAGTGGTGCAAGGTTATAGACAATCGTAGAGCTTGTAATCGTGCCAACTTTCTGGTTCGTACAATCTAACAAACCCTTCAAACCCGGGCGGGGTTTGTCGTTCATGGCAAGCAAGCCAAAATGTACGAGGATTCTGTTTTCGCCGATGAGCGGAACCATATCGGCTGTGGAAGCAATGGCAACGAGGTCAAGAAATTGATAGGCAAGTTCAGGGGTTCCACGCTCGCGGCAGAGCGCTTGGACGAGTTTGAACGTGACACCACACGCGCATAAATTACGAAATGGATAGTCGCAATTTCCTTTAATGGGGTTTAGTAGTGCATATGCGGGCGGTAGTGCATCAGAAGGCTCGTGGTGGTCGCAGACAATAACGTCCATGCCGAGTGATTGTGCGTAGGTAATCGCATCAACAGCGGTCACGCCTGTATCAACAGCAATCAGGAGTTTTACGTCGTGAAGAAAGGTGGTTTCGATGGTGTCAATCGAAATACCATAAACCTCGGTTGCGCGTTCGGGGATATAAAAATCCACCTCCGCTCCGATGCTTCGGAGGAAGCGGGTGAGCATAGCGGTTGTGACCGTACCATCCACATCGTAGTCGCCATAGATTCTGATTTTCTCGCCGCTTGCGATTGCTTGCTTAATTCTGTGAACAGCGCTATCCATGCCATCCATCAGAAAAGGGTCATGCAAATCAGTCAAAGAAGGGTTAAAGAAGCCGTCAATATCTTCCGACGCGGTTATTCCTCGGGAAATCAGTATTTTCGCAATTGTTTCAGGAAACGATTGAGATTGGGCGAGTGAGTGAATTGTTTGGTCGTCGCTTGCAGTATTCAGTGTCCATGAAGTGTTCAAGAAACGACTTTCTGTTTGTTATTCAACTGGGATAAATTTACAAAATTCTCCCTTGTTACGCAAACCGATAATTCGCAACCTGTGGAAAACCTTTGGAGAAGATTTACGAACGCATGAAAAAATATAAGCCACAAAATCATCTGTCAAAATCCCGACGTGCTGCAAAATCATGGCAAAAAGAAAGCAGCGTCAAACGAGTTGGTGAGCGCGGACGCGACGAACGCCGTTTGCACGACGAAGATGATGCGTTTGTGCCATTAAGTGCCGTTTCCATGACACTACGTTTGAAAAACATTCAGCACAAAGAGCATTTGGATACAGCGGCGCTTACGGAAGGAAAAGTCGTGAACTCAACGGGGCGCTCGTGGATTGTGGAATATTGCAACGACGACAATTTGACGATGCAATGTGATTGCGTGACCCCGCGCAGCATCGTGACGGAAAACCCTGATTCCACGCTTGTTGCGGTTGGGGATGTGGTGATGTTCAAGCTGGACGACAGTAGCGGTGAAATTGAGGCGCTGCCAACAGGCGTTATTGCACTTGTACAAGAACGCAAAAGCAAGCTCGCACGGCTCTCTGCGGGCAGTGCCGGCATGGAACAAGTGATAGTGAGCAATATTGACCATCTGGTGATTCTGATGGCGGCAGCCGACCCATTCTACAATCGCCGATTGATAGACCGCTACCTGATAGCGGCGGAACAAGGCGGCTTGGAGCCGATTATCTGTATTAACAAAATTGATTTGATGAACGAGAAATTTGTGCGGGAGGATTTAACGACGTACACCAAACAATTAAGTATTCCTGTCGTGATCACAAGTGCCGTAAAAGGCAAGGGTGTTGTCGAGCTGTCTTCTATGCTGGCTGGCAAAACAACAGTGTTTTCCGGTCCGTCGGGCGTAGGTAAATCAACGCTTGTGAATATTCTGCTCGGCGAAGAGCTACAAGACGTAACCGAAGTAAGTCGCAAAACGCAGCGAGGGCTTCACACCACAACGTTCAGCGTGTTGTTCCCTCTGCCAAACGGTGGCTACATTGCCGATACGCCCGGCATCCGCGAGTTTGGGATGTGGGATGTCGCAAAAGACGAACTTGCATTCTACTTCCACGATTTTGACGCATACCGCCTCAACTGTCGTTATCCAATGTGTACCCACACCCATGAGCCAGAATGTGCCGTCAAAGCAGCCGTTGCTCAAGGATTGATAGACGAACAGCGTTACCAAAGTTATGTCAGCATTCTGGAAACATTAGAGTAATCAATCAAATGTAATTAGCGTGTCAAATCATTATACACTACAAACACCATAAAGCAAAGCAAAAGCACCACGCCCGCTTGTTGAATCGCCATTTTGACCTTCACTGGAACTTCGCGGCGAATAACGGCTTCCACGAGAATAAACACGACGTGACCGCCATCCAACGCTGGAAACGGAAGAATATTCATAATTGCCAGCACCACCGACAGCAATGCCGTGAATCGGAGTAATTGCGCGAAACCTGCATCGGCTGACTGGCGGCTCATCTTCGCAATCTGAATCGGTCCGCCAAGTGACTGTTTTGCAGAAACTTGACCCTTAAAGATTTGTGTGATGGCTGCCACCTGCATTTCAATATTGAACACCATTTCCTTTACGCCCAACACCACCGATTCGCCCATGCCGTAGCGTTCGCGGCGAATCTCACCACCAAAAACGCCCGCAATTGCCACGCCGATTCTGCCATCAGCATCGGGAACGACTTTGCCCGACATCACCGACGCACCACGTTTCCACTCAATGAATATTTCCTTGCCGACATTTGCTTTGACGGTTTCAATAAGCTGTGACGAAACATGAATTGGCAGGTCGTTAATGCGAAGCAGCGTATCACCCGCCATCAAACCTAATTTTCCTGCGGGTTTCAGGGTTTCTACCGCTGAAATCAACACCGCCGTACCTTGCGGCAATATTCCAAGTGAAGCGGATGCTTGCACGGAAAGAGCGTCATTGATGGTTCTATCAGGTATGCGAACAGGAAACTTACTGCCATTGCGTTCGATAAACAACATACGGTCTGTACCGATGTTCTTCACGAGCAATAAACGAAAATCTTCCCATGATTTTGGTGCAACTTCGTTGACGGTTATCACCTTGTCGCCGGCTTTCAGTCCAACGGCTTCTGCAACGCTTTTTTGTTCAATAAAACCAATAGTGGTTGTACTCACAACTGTTTTACCCTCAAACCAGACGATGCCGGCGAAAATCACAACAGCAAGAATGATATTCATCATCACACCGGCGGTCATCACGAAGAGCTTTTGCAGCGCGTTTTTCGAGCGGAACTCGTAGGGCTGCGGCTCGTGGGCGAGGTAGCCATCATCCATGCTTTCGTCAATCATGCCGGAGATTTTTACATAACCGCCTATAGGCAGCATCGAAACGCGATAATCCGTGTAGCCCGCATTGGCAAGCGCTTCGTCGTCGTCTTCCTTCAGAGAGCCAAAGGTAAAACGTGTCAATTTATTAAAACCAAACAGGCGATTGCCCATGCCAACGGCAAAGGTTTCAACGCGCATTCCTGTAAGTCGCGCGGCAATAAAATGCCCAAACTCGTGTACGGTGACCAAAATGCCAAGCACGAGAATGAAGCTGAGTGCTGTATAAAGAAATTCCATGTCAATTTTCTGGTTTGTGTTAGAGCGTTACAATGTTTTTAGATGTTTCAGTGTTAGAGTCTTGCAGGTGTTCCAAGCAATTCTTCATTCCCAAGATTCTTAACTCTTCATCGCCTTGCTATACGTTTTTGCAAGCATCCGTGCCTCATTATCAATCGCAACAATATCTGCAAGCGTAGGTTCTGCCTTGTGCGGGAGTTGTTGCAAACAGTGTTCAATCAGGCGCGGGATGTCCGTAAACCGAAGTTGCCCTTGTAGAAACGCATGAACAGCAATTTCATTGGCTGCGTTTAATATCGCAGGTGCAGTGCCACTTTGCTGAATAGCCTCATACGCCAGCCGTAGGCACGGAAAACGCTCCACATCCGGCGCACAAAAAGTAAGCTGTGGAAGTTCCGTCAGGTTCAGGCGCGGCACAAGTGACGCATCAAGGCTCATGCGGTGAGGGAAATTTAGGGCGTAGGCAATCGGGATTTTCATATCCGGCAATCCCATTTGTGCCTTTACCGAACCATCAACGAACTGCACCATTGAGTGGATAATACTTTGCGGATGCACTACAACTTCGATGCGCTCCAACCCAATGCCAAAAAGCCAGTATGCTTCGACAACCTCAAAACCTTTGTTCATCAGCGTTGCGGAGTCAATCGTGATTTTGTTGCCCATCGCCCAGTTTGGGTGTTTAAGCGCCTGAGCGGGTGTGACGGTAGAGAGCATTTCCGTTGAGCATTCACGGAACGGACCACCGGAGGCAGTAATAATGAGCTTTTCCACCTCGTCCGGCGTTTCACCTACCATACATTGCAAAATAGCGCTGTGTTCGCTGTCCACTGCTAATAGCCGGACGTTATGTGCTTTTGCCGCATTTGTAATCACCGCACCAGCGCTGACGAGCGTTTCTTTGTTCGCAAGCGCAACGGTGATGCCTTGTTCAATTGCCGCAAACGTGGGCAAAACACCGCTAAACCCCACGAGCGATGACATGAGAACATCGGCGCGTCGGTCGGAAGCCGCCTCGCACACGCCCTCAACGCCACAAAGAATTTTGCCTTTGAACGATGTCGAATGCTTGAATTCGTGGTATGAATTTTCATCGGCAATCGCTACACCAAACGGCTGAAACCGTTGTACCTGTTGCTCCAAAAGGTCAATGCGGGCATTCGTTGTCAACCAGCCCGCTCGAAAGATTTCTGGCTGCGAAGCGAGCACATCCAGCGTCTGTACCCCGATGGATCCCGTTGAACCGAGAATAGAAACAGTCTTCACATTTGGGAGTACGATAATTGAGAATTACGAATTGAGGATTAGGGTCGCAGGGTACGGCATACCTTGAGAATACAGTTCATCGGTAATCGGTTGTAATATCACGTTGTCGGCGCACGGAAAAAAATCGAAATTCATCAAACTTCAAGGATTCGTCCTGTTCGAGCGAAATTTTGATAAAGAACTTGAGCATTAACCGTGCCAGCCGTGAAATTGTCCCTTCGGCAAGTGTTGTCGCCAACCGCGGATGCACGCGAAGGATAAGTTTGAATTCACGAGCTTGTTTGTGGCGTTTGGTATAACGTGGATGCGCTTTCCCGTCTTGCGGTGCGTTGTATGCCTCAGCGATTTCCACATCGCTCGTGAAGTTTTTCAGCCACCGTTCGATTGAACTCATCACCAACGATTTTGATGGTATCGTACCCGCGCCGTTACATGTTGGGCATGGTTCGCTAATCACCTGCATGATATTTTGGCGAACGCGCTGCCGTGTAAGCTGCATCAACCCAAGCTGTGTGAGCGGGTATATCACCACTTGAGCACGGTCGTTCGCAATGTCTTTATACATTTCCTCCACCAATCGGCGACGGTTGCGCTCGTCCTGTACGTCAATACAATCCACGACAATCATACCACCAATGTCCCGAATGCGGATTTGGCGGGCAATCTCGCGCACGGCTTCAATATTGGTTCGCATGGAATTGCTTTCTTGGTCGCTGGAACCCGCAAAACGACCGCTATTCACATCCACAACAGTCATTGCTTCGGTATGATCCCACACCAAATACCCGCCGGAAGGCAGCCCTACCACGCGGCTCGAACTACGGTCAATATCATTTTTTAACCCGAATGCGTCAAACATTGGTTCCACGCCAGTGTACAACCGTACACGAGGTGCAAGACGGGGCGCAGCCCATTCAGCATATGCACGGATGTCGTTGTAGAGTTTACGGGAATCGAGCGTGACGTGCTGAACATCGGCGGTGAGCAGGTCACGAATCAAGCCCTGCGCCATGCTCATGTCTTTGTGAAGCAATCCGGGTTGGTCTTCGAGTTCTTTGACTTTGCTATGAATACTATTCCATTTCGTAAGCAAGTCCTGAAGGTCTTTGCGGAAGGTTTCGTCATCCTGTTCCTGTGCTTCGGTTCGGACGATACAGCCGCCGCCTTCGGGGATAATAGATGCTGCAATAGCCCGTAAACGCTTGCGTTCACGGATGTTCCAGATTTTCTTAGAAACGCCGATAGATGGGCTAAACGGCAATAGCACTAAATATCTACCCGGCAGTGAAATCTTTGTGGTCACGCGCAAACCCTTCGAGCCGTAGCCCTCGCGGGTAACTTGCACGAGAATAAGTTGACCGACTTCGATGTTAATCGTGACTTGACCGGAACGTTTGGTGGCAAATGTGGGAAGGCGACCGTCTGTGGGCGTGATTGCTTTGCGACGCAATGCGATGGCAGAGGCATCGCTCATATCCTCCTCGTCATCATTATTGGCATCGGCGGCGACCATCATGGGCGTAGGAGGCGTTTCGTTGTTGGCATCGTCATCATCATCTACTTCGTCAAGTTCTCCCACGTCCGAGAAGTGCAAAAACCCATCCTGCCTCATGCCAATGTCAATAAACGCCGCATTCATACCCTGTACAATGCGCTGGACTCTGCCAAGGTAGATATTACCTATATTCCGTTCTTTGTCCGGCAATTCCCAGAATAGCTCCGCAAGGCGACCATTTTCGAGAATGGCAACGCGAATTTCGTTTAACGTCGAATTAATGAAAATTTCTTTGCGTATGGAAGGTGAAGCCATGATTATTCGTGAAAAATCAGTCGTGGAGCGCAATGCACAGTGAAAGCGTGGAATAATCGTCGTACAAGAGCAATTGTTTTTGTGCAAGATAAGACAGGCAGGGAAAAATTCAAAGTATTCACGCCGTTTGTATGCCGTTTCTTATGTTTTCCTTATGAACGAAGTCGGCAGCGTATCGGAATAGACATAAAAAAGGTCAAGCTTACCGTATCGCGCTATGAACATGCTAACCGCTGCTTCCTTCCGGACCTGACGGAGTTGGGCTTGTCATAGCCGTACGGGACTTGACCCATTTTTCGTATAAAATGCTTAATAAACAGCATTGGTAGCAAAATCAAAGAGCAACAAAAATACCATTTTCCAATACTGAATGCAAGAAAATTCGTTTTCCCACGTAGAAGCACTTGCGTAAAGGGTGGAAAAAACGTATTTTTGAATCGTGTGTATTCACAACTCACGCGCCCGTAGCTCAGCCGGATAGAGCAACAGCCTTCTAAGCTGTGGGTCACATGTTCGAATCATGTCGGGCGCGCTGAAAACAAAAAACCGCTTGGAACCTCGTGTTTCAAGCGGTTTTTTTTTGCGAGGTGTGATAAAAAAGCATCGCTAAATTGTATGTCCACCGTCCATCGTATAAACAGCACCCGTGCAGAACGAACCAGCTTCCGACGCAAGAAGCAAAGCCAGCGCCGCGACTTCCTCCGGCGTACCAATACGATGCAAGGGCAGATGCTTCATATACGAGGTCATAGTTTTTTCGTTGTCCCAAAGTGCTTGACTAAACTTTGTTTTTATCAAGCCTGGACAAATAGCATTCACGCGGATATTTTGGTCGCCCCATTCCTTTGCCATTGCTTTGGTGAGCATCACGAGCGCTGCTTTGCTCACGCTGTAAATCCCCAAGCCTTGTTCCGGCGAAATCCCGCCAATACTGCTGATATTGATAACCGCGCCGCCCTGTTTAGCAAGGTGTGGATACGCAAGTTTGGCAAGCTCGAACGGACCTTTGACGTTTACTGCCATGATTTTGTCAAACACGACTTCATCGGTGTTGAGGATTGGTCCGTACACCGGATTGGCAGCGGCATTGTTTACCACAATGTCAAGCCGACCATAACGATCAAGCGTTGTACTCACCAACGTTGCAAGTTCGGTGGTATTGCCTGCGTTGGCAGCAACGGCAAGCGCCTCGCCGCCTTGCTGTCTTATAGCTGTTGCAACAGCATCCACAGCGTCCTGTTTGCGACTGCTTACGACGACCTTTGCGCCATATTCCGCATATACATGAGCAATGGATTCACCGATGCCCTTGCTAGCTCCAGTGACAAGGGCAACTTTGCCCACAAGCGAGAAATGGTCTTTGATAGACATACGTTTGGGTAAAAAGGCGTGGAAAGATTTAGGAAGATACGAAACAATAAATTTAGAGCTATTTTCCATGATGTGCAAACCGATACATTATTCGCTTAGGGTGCAATACGAATAACTACTAACGAGGTAGGACGAGGAATTACCGAAATATGTGTACGTTATTGTTCACATAAAGCCTTATTCCAGCATTTTGTATAATGACTTTTCGTCATGGATGCAAATGACTTTTGGTTATTGTTTTATGGAGCCATCATCGGTATATTTGCATGAATTTACATGAATTTTTAAGCCTCTTGTAAAAAAAGAGGCGGTTTAGTATTTTTTCTTGGAAAAACGTTTCCAAAAACACCTACTTTTTCTTATCATAGGGGCAAATAGAAAACACGATCACAAGTTTTTACGAATCTTCCAACAAAAGGCGGTTGTTATGACACAAAAGACGATACTCCTGATTGATGACGACATCCGCGTCAGCGGCTTGCTCAAACGTTTCCTCTACGAGGCAAAGTACAATGTCATCGAGGCAAATAGCGGCGGCAAAGGCATCGAAATGGCAAAAAGCACGAAGCCCGACATCATTCTCTGCGATATTATGATGCCAGAGATGGATGGCTACACCGTACTCAAGCATATCCGTAGCGATGCCGACACGAAGTCCATTCCGTTTATTTTCTTGACAGCGAAAGACGGAACATCGGACTTTTTAACGGGTATTTCTAAAGGAGCAGACGGCTATCTTGCAAAACCAATTTCCCGCGAGGATTTGGTAGAAACGATTGAATCGCATACTCTTTAAATCATAAAAAAGAGTTCTCTCAAAACCGCTTCAGAACGACATATCGCCTCCGAAACGCACCAAATCTGCTTTCGGGGGCGATTTTTTTTGTGTATTTTTATTGCTTTGTATTTCGTTTAAGTTTAGATAACCTTGACTACCCTCAAGCGCATCACCCCTCTGCAAGCCGCCACGAAGACGTGTTACGTCTTGCTTCTCCCCTTATAAGGGGAGATTGAGTGGGGTTCTTGCGCGTAAGGTTTGATGCGGTTTTCAG
>JANYIG010000275.1 GCA_025358765.1 Candidatus Kapaibacterium sp. | reverse complement strand
TGCAATTATATGGCGGTTTTGAGCATCAATGTCATTAAGTTAAGCCCCTCACCCAAACCCTCTCCCAGAGGTAGAGGGCTTCAAATCTCCCTCCTTCTCCCTTTGGGAGAAGGAGGGATGAGGGAGATTCCTTAACTTAATGCCATTGGTTTTGAGCATATCTTCAAACGTATCCACAAGTTTTATGGTATCGCGCTTCCCGTTGGCGAAGACTCCCATCAACAATTGATGAGTCGTTTTGTCGCTGCCCGTGCAAGGGACACGTATCCTCAACTTCCCATTCTCATTCCTCAGCCACTTCTTGCTCCTTTGACCACATTACGACGATTCCGTCATGCGGCTGTTCACGGATATTCTCACCATTTTGATGAAGAACGTCTTGTGATTGCGGCTCAAGAAGCCCCGATGCTTTATGCAGCATTCAAGCACGAAGTCGAACGATTCATCACCGAATTGCCTTTGGAAGGCGTATAGCCAGTATGAAAAATGCAAATAATTCAGCGTTGATTCCGCGCACGGAAGAGAGTACAAAGATTTTACAAATAATGGCATTCGCAGCTTGATTTATTGCCAATCTGTGTCTAACTTTGCGTATGATATTGGCTCGCAATAGCGAGGGGTGATTTTTCCAACAAAACCTCCCTGTTTCGACCCAACATTATTGTTGAAAATTGTTTGAACACGTACACTGCGTGGCATTGTCGTGTGACATCCCCACGTGCTACTTTATTGCGTTTATGCAAGAGGATTCTCCATATTCGAGCGTATCGGCTCGGCTGATTATTATTGAAGACGATATCAGTATTTATCAGCTTCTCAAGTCATTTCTTCATCTACGATTTCCCGAAATCCTGATAGTTGGGCATTGCGAAACCGTGCATGAAGTCAGCAGCCTTGTGAGTACGCAAAATCCCGACATTTTACTGATGGACATTGCCCTTCAGGACGGAACAGCATTTGAGGGATTGGCAGCAATTTCAAACAGGGGGTTTGATATTATTGTGATGACTGCCCAAGCCGAATTCTACTTTGCACAGGAAGCAATACGGCATGGCGCGGCGGATTATCTGCTCAAACCTTTTGACCCCCATCAGGTAACAAAAGCAATCGAAAAAGTACTTGCTAAACGTAGCCAATCAGCCGCTCAGATTTCTACCGATACGGTACAACAAGCCTCCGCTACGCCCGTTGAACCTTCACAGATGACATCATTGTCATCTGGGTTACTATCTGGACAGCCTAAACAAACATTGCCCTCATCACTTGCTTATACCCAAAATAACACCGCTTCCGAACGTCGTATCGTAGTCACAACCCACGACGGTACAAAAACCACACACGTGCTTGAATGTAGCTCTATTGTTCGCTTAGATGCCGCCGGCAAACACACGTTTGTCCATCTTTTGAATCACAATAAACTCTTGATTCCGCAGACGCTTGAAAAAGCAGCCGATATGCTTCCAGCCGATATGTTCTACCGCGTTCACCGTTCGCATATTATCAATCTTGGCTGTTTGAAATACGCCCGTGATGGCTTTGCTTTCCTTGCCAATGGCGACCGCGTGGATGTTTCCAGCCGTATTTGGGTACAGTTTTTACGCCATATACGCCAAATATCCTCCGCTTCGTAAATCCAATATCTTCAATCGCTTTGTCCCCACGCATTCACTCCCAAAATCGCAACACTCACTCCAATTCATAAAACATTCGAAGCCCACCCCTTGAATTTATCCTGTTCATGGTATATTTTGCTCGTAGCGAAATTCTTTCACGTACGCCTGTAAAAAAATCTCGCCGTCCACGTACCTAAATCCCCCCTTTGTCCATCGTTTATTTCGAGGAGTGTTTATTATGTCTTTGCGTCGCCGTACCCTTCGCAGTTTATTTGTGATGGCGCTTGTGTCAGTCTTCTTCGCAGCCAGCGTTGTTGCAACATTTGCCCAGCCCCGTAAGGTTGTTCTTCAGTCGTTTTGGTGGGACTGGAAAAACAACAATTATCAAAATGGATTGTTCAACTACCTTGCCGATTTAGCGCCGCGTTTGAAGGATTTGGGCGTTGATGCAGTATGGGTTCCATCTGCGCCAAAAGGTGCTGGTACGCCGGATGCAAGCGGTTGGGTGAGTGAAATGGGTTATAGCATTTTTGACCACTACGACTTGGGTGATAAATATCAAAAACTGACAACAAAAACAAGGTTTGGTACGAAAGACGAATATTTGCGGATGATTGCCGTGATGCACGCCAATGGCGTTGAGGTGATTCAAGACATCGTGTTGAACCACATTGGTGGCGCTGGAGCTGCCGATGCGACTGGTTCCGGCGGACAGGATGCCTACGCGTTGGCAAACTATAACGACGGCAGTACACAAGGCTACAAAAATTTCCGCTACGCAAGCTACGCAACACCCGCAACGGCGGAAACAGCAACTAATTATCTGAATCGTTCGGGGCGGTGGCAAAAAAATTGGGAGAATTTTTACCCAAATCAGCTGAACAATCACGTAAACACAAGCGACATTGACCAAGTGCTGTTCGGACCAGATGTGAGCTACGAAAACAATGCCTACGGCGGAAGCTCGTGCGTGAGCTGCTACAATCCAGCAGAAGCCGCAAATTATATGTACGACGGCGCTCGCAACTGGGCTGTGTGGTTCAAAAAGCAAGCGGGCTTTGATGGTGTGCGCTTGGATGCGGTGAAGCATTTTCCTACATGGGTGACCGATGCGGTGCTGAACGACCTGCAAAACAACGCGGGTTGGGCAAGTGGAACCAGCAATATGTTTGCCGTCGGCGAATGGGTGGGCAGCATCGCACAAATGGATAGCTGGTGTACGGCAGTGAACAACCGCTCTGGCACGTTTGATTTTAACTTCCGGGGCGCAATCTACGGTATGGTGACGAACCAATTGAATCCCGACAATAACCTCAATTATGACATGAGCCAAATTCCGGGCGCACAGCAGACCAATCGCCAGCGCACCGTACCGTTTGTGAACAACCACGATTCGTACCGCCCAACCACGTTCGACGCGAGTGGCAACATTACGGGCTGGGATACTGGTCACGAACTTGTGGCGCACATCGGTCCCACAGAGCCGCGTTTGGCTGCTGCGTATGCCATTGCGTGTGCGGTGGACGGTTCGCCGCAGATTTTCTTTGAAGACCTTTTTACCCTGAACACAACCACACGCCTGAGCCATCAGCCGACCAGCTCTGTGGATTTGCCTGTCCGTGATGAAATTGCAAACATCATTCGATGCTCAAAGAAATTTGATTTTCCGAGCGGAGCATACAAAGTCCGCACGGCAGGCAACGGCGAGTTCTACACGCAAGGAGCCAACAACGATGCGCTTGTGATTGAGCGCAGCGCAAAAGCTCTTATTGGCGCTTCGGACAGTTGGGCAACCGAACAAATCATCTGGGTGAACAGCGATTTTCCGGCGGGAACGGTGCTGAAGGATTACGGCGGCAGCTACGCAGGCGTTACCAGAACCGTACAGGCGGACAAACGTGTGCAAATCAGCATTCCGCCGTGCAATGGCACAAAAACCCGTCGTGGATATGCTATTTGGGCACCGACCAGTATGCAAGCTACGTTTGATGCGGCATTCAGCCCCGTCGTTAAAACAACTTCGCAAGAATGGGAATTGGCGAACGATTTGGGCGATAGCCATGCAAGCTCCTTGCAACAAGGCGGAGCATTGCCTGCAAGCTCCACAGCGTTGCGTACTGCGGGACGTATTTTCGCTAAAAGCGGCAGCCTTATCACCGTGAATCTTTATCCGAGTGATGCCACAAAAAATCTGACGGTGTGCCTCTACAATGGTGCTTCGCTCGTAACAAGCCAAAGTGGTACGGGCAATCTGACATTGACCTATACGCCGGCAAGCAATAAATGGTACACCATTAAAGCAAAAAATACGTCGTCGTCCAATCCTTCGCAAAAAGTATGGGCGAAAGCAACGTACACGGGCGTTCCAACGCCGAACACTGCCGCTAATCCGCCAGCACAAGCCGCACGAGGCAACGATGAAGGTGTGATTGCTGCTGAAGCAGATGCTGACGCGCAAACATTAGATGCGTTTGAAACGAATTTGACGGGCGTTTCGCCAAATCCTATTGCACAAACGGGAACCGTGAATTTTTCGGTAAGCAAAGAAATGCTCGTGAAAATAAGTATCTACAACACGCTTGGGCAGGCTGTTGTAAGCCTCACCGATGGCGTTTTGAAGGCAGGCGCATACAATCTGCCGCTTGATGTGACAAACCTTTCTACAGGCTTATATATCGTGCATCTGCAAACGCCGGAGCGTTCGGTCATGCAAAAAATAGTGATTCGGAAATAACGTACGGGCGAGCTTGGAAATTGCTTATCACTCTCTATGTGTCGTTTATACTGCTATAGTCTTAGAACCAGATGGTTTGCGGCTGTGGCAGTATTTTTTTGTACCAATTGCATCATTAGAGTTTATTTCGAATACTTTTGAATGTCATTCCCGCGAAGGCTGGAATCCAGACCGCAAGCGACCTCTGGATACCTATCGGAGTTTACCCCAGCCCCAGCCTTTGCTGGGGTAAACTGGCGGGAGGGGGGGGTGACAGACCTGTAGATAATTCGGAATATACTCTATTGCCATCGTTCGCTGCCAGTGAAAAAAACACTCCGAAAATCACGGCTTTTTCGCATATTTGTAGCCTGTCCTGCGTAACTTTGTAATCAATACAACATCTTCCCTAATGGACTTTAGCAAAATTTGGGCGAATCCTGAAGAAGTAATTCCCTTGTGTTTTGGGACATTATTTACTCTGTTAGCTGTGGGCTCGACTGTATTGCTTTGGCAGCAGCATAAAAGTGTCGTGAAAAAACTCGATGGCAATTTTCAATTGTTTCAGATGAATCAACATCCACTAGAAAAATGGCTCTGGCTCTCTTTTTTTATAGTCTTAGTTCCACCCATTATTTATTCTACAATAATAGATACCAATCACCCGTACCAAAAGATCACACCTGTACAAGAAATCATAGCACTGCTATTTTTCTGCATTATAGCCCCATCTATCCAGATTGGAAAGTATGTACGTAGGAAAATGGTGTGTAGTCAACAAGGAATCGTTGTAAATACAAAATATCATGCTTGGGAAGAAATAGAACCCATAACCGTTGGTCATACCATAAAATACGGTGTTTGCAAGATTATCATTACTTCAAAAGATAGAGAAAAGCCTCCATATACCTTCTGGGTTAAAAAAAATCGAATGGATGAATTTGAAGAAATGCTGAAGAGATTTTTTCTAAAGTAGAAACAAGTAGATGGCTTACATGCCTGAATTAGAACAACGTAATCTTGAACAACACTTCTCAACAACTCTAAATTTCTACAACTATGCTATCCTTTCAATTTTCTGAAACGCACGAAATGATTCGCCGCACAGCCCGCGAATTTGCGAACGACGTGATTGCACCAAGCGTGATAGAACGCGACGAAAACGCTACCGTTGCCTACGATATTATCAAACAACTTGGCGAACTTGGGTTTATGGGCATGATGGTGTCGCCGGATTGGGGCGGAAGCGGCTTGGATGCTGTGAGCTACGTGATAGCGATGGAAGAAATCTCGAAGGTTGACCCCGCCGTCAGCGTGGTAATGTCCGTCAACAACTCGCTTGTCTGCTGGGCGCTTGACACCTACGGTACGGATGAACAAAAGGAAAAATTCCTGCGCCCGCTCGCAAGCGGCGAAAAAATTGGCGCGTTCTGCCTAAGCGAGCCGGAAGCTGGTTCCGATGCAACGCAACAAAACACGATTGCGGTGCAGCAAAACGGTTCATGGGCTATCACCGGCACGAAAAACTGGATTACGAACGGAACTATTGCCGATGTGTATCTGGTGATGGCGCAGACAAACCGCGAACTCAAACACAAAGGGATTTCGTGCTTCATCGTGGAATGGGGTACGGAGGGTTTCTCACGTGGCGTGAAGGAAAACAAGATGGGCATTCGCTCCAGCGATACGTGTTCGCTGGGCTTCGAGAACGTGAAAGTGCCACACACGAATATTTTAGGCGATGTTGGCCGTGGCTTTAATATTGCGATGGAAACCTTGAACGGCGGGCGCATTGGTATAGCCGCACAGGCGCTCGGTATAGCAGCAGGCGCTTTAGACGCTGCCGTGAAATATTCCGGCGAACGCAAAGCGTTTGGCAAACCGATTGCAAACTTGCAAGCCATTCAATTCAAAATCGCCGAAATGTCCACAAAGGTAGAAGCAGCAAGGCTTTTGTGCTACAAAGCTGCAACGATGAAAGACAAACACGAGCGTATCGTACTGTCAGCGGCACAAGCAAAACTTTTTGCCTCGAAAACGGCGGTGGATGTGGCATTGGAGGCAATTCAGGTACACGGCGGTTACGGCTACGTGCGCGAGTATCACGTGGAGCGAATGTTGCGCGATGCCAAAATCACGGAGATTTACGAAGGAACCTCAGAAGTGCAGCATATTGTGATTGCACGGGAACTCACGAGGGCGTGAAGAGGGTTTAAGGCACAATGGCATTAAGTTAAGGAATCTCCCTCATCCCGACCTTCTCCCAAAGGGAGAAGGAGGGAGGTTTGAAGCCCTCTACCTCTGGGAGAGGGTTTGGGTGAGGGGCTTAACTTAATGACATTGGGTTTAAGGCAATGATGTAAAATGAGCTTTAAAGCGCTTTGGACGGGAGTCAATATCCGACAAAGCGCTTTTTTCTTTGTCTAATACTAACGGATTCTCACTCCTCTGGTTTGTCTTCGCTTGGCTTGAAAAGCGCTTCGGAGTTAATAAGCTGCATAGCGCGGGCTGTGCCGAGCCGCATGACTCCTTCTATTGCCGTTATCCCTCGCAGAATCATTTCATCACGTACAATAATCTCGTCGTCTGCAAATGGCTTCAATACGTAATCAACAAGCTCGCCCGCACCAAATTTTTTGTCAATACCGCAGCGTAATCTCAAAAATTTTTCCGTCCGAAACTCTTGTATCATCGAAGCCGTGCCGTTGTGACCACCGTCGGAGCCAGAATTTTTCAGATGGACACGCCCAACAGGAAAATTGTATTCATCCACGATAGCAATAACACGCTCGGCAGGCAGATTGATTTGCCGCGCGGCTTTCGCGGCTGCCGTACCAGAAAGATTCATGTATGTTGTGGGCAAGATGACAAGGGCTTTGTGGCGACCGACGGCAATGGGTGCTTCGTACCAATCACCTTTTCCGGCACGGAACTCAGACAGATGCTTGGCAACAAGCGCCTGAGCGACCAACCAGCCAATATTGTGGCGCGTAGGTGCGTATTTTTCGCCCGGATTACCCAAGCCGACGATAAGCCAGTCGAACACAGCCATAAACACGAAGTACAGAGTGAATGAATGTAGGATTAATGAGGTGTTTACATCTCAAAAAAGAGTAATAAAAAGCCTCCGTTGAACGTTCGATTCTGAAGCGAACAAGCGGAGGCTGAGAATTTCGAGATCAATGTGCGACAAGAGCAATTATGCTTTTGCAGAAGCCGTACCAGTAGCCGTTACGGGGGCAACAACAGCATCGTCAGTGCCGCCTTTCCTACGATTATGAATAACAACTATCACGGTTTCAGGCGGTGAGAGAAATTTCACACCAGCTATTTTGAGATCGCTTACATGGAGTGCTCTGCCGACTTCGAGCGAGGTTACATCTAAATCAATATGCTCTGGCAATGCATCCGGTAAGCACTCAACGTTAATTTTATGCGTGATGTGTTCCAACAAGCCTCCACCAATCGTCACGCCTTTTGCTTGACCTTTAAGAATGATGGGAACTTCGACGTGAACAGTGTGACCAGCAATAATGCCTTGCAAATCGAAGTGAACGATTTCATCGCTCACGGGGTCGAAGGTAACGTCGCGTAAAACGCAATCCATCGTGCCAGTACCTTCAACATTCAACGTGATAAGGTGTGTTTCCGCCGTATAGACAGCCGGACGAAGTTGTTTGTGCGTGGTTGACAACGAAATGGATTCGCTGCCTTTGATGTAAAACACGCCAGGGATTAAGCCTGCGTTACGAACAGCTTTTGACGCTTTTTTGCCCGTTTCGCGTTTTTTTGCTTCAATAGTGATTGCACTCATTATGTCTTGTACTCCAAAAAATGATAAAAGGTAAGAATATTGCGTTGGTATTAGTTCATTGTCGTCAGTGAACCCCGTCATCAAATAGCGACGTGATAGATTCATTATTATGCGTACGGAGAATCGCTTCGGCAAAAAGTTCCGCCGTCGAAAGAATTTTTATTTTCGAGCTTTGCTCAAGCTCTGGTTTGTACATTGTATCGGTGACAAACACTTGTGAAACGATACTATTCTCAATTTTCTCAATCGCCTGTCCGGACAAAACGGGATGCGTACACGCTCCGATGATGTTTTTTGCACCAGCGTCCTTCAGCGCTTTCGCACACGCCACAAACGTACCGCCCGTGTCAATTAGGTCGTCAATAATGATAACATTTTTGTCGCGTGGGTCGCCAATGATATTAAAAACTTCACTAACGTTGTGCGCCGGACGGCGTTTATCAATCAAGATAAGTCCAGCATCTAAACGCTTTGCATAGGCACGAGCCGTCTTTGCACCACCCGCATCGGGCGATGCCACCACAAGGTCGGGCAAATTGAGATTTTTGAGATTTTTCATCAATACGCGTGAGGCGTATAAATGATCAAGAGGCACATCAAAAAAACCTTGAATTTGCGGAACGTGCAAGTCCATCGTGATAACATGGTCAGCGCCGGATTGTGCGATAAGATTCGCGAGAAGTTTTGCGGTAATGGAGACGCGCGGTTGGTCTTTTCTGTCTTGGCGGGCATAACCAAAATATGGGATAACGGCGGTAATACGCTCTGCGGAGGCTCGGCGAGCAGCATCAATCAGCATCAAAAGCTCCCAAATGTTCTCTGCCGGAGCGTGTGTGGATTGCACAATAAACAAATCTCCACCGCGAATACTGTCTTCGTATTTCACCCAAAGCTCGCCATCACTGAAGTTGCGGATAATCGTTTTGCTTAACTGCTCCACGCAGTTGAGCGAATTATGCTCCTCAACTTTTTTCTCCAATGCAGCAGCAATTCGTTGCGCCAATGGCATATTCGATCTGCCCGCAGCAATGCGAAAATTCGATTTGAGGACTCGATGTACTTCAGTAATTGCCATCGCAGACAGTTCGGTTATGCACGTTCATAAACAAATCAAGCGCTGAAAAATACAACAGCGCTTGAAAGCAACATATCAATTGTAAAGCTGGGGCGGAAGGGTTCGAACCTACGAATGTCGGATCCAAAATCCGATGCCTTGCCACTTGGCGACGCCCCAGTGTGATTTCCTATCTATAAAAAGATAGTTCGGAATATCAGCATCCCGCAGTGTTTAGAAGTGATTCTAAAACGTGCTGCAATAGAGTACAAATATAAGGGCTTTTTTTTTTTGCCGCAAATTTTTTTGCATACAATGCAAAAAACTTTTCCCGAACCAGCATAGCAACATCAACTATCGCGCTGCCCCCGAAAAAGCAACGACGAATCCCCGTAGCTCAAAAAACGGTATTCGTTCGCAAGTGCCGCGTCATAAACTTCGCGCCAGGACGAGCGACCAGAGCCGCCCGCCAAAAATGCCGCCACAAGCAGTATTAACGTGCTATGCGGTTGGTGAAAATTGGTAATGAGCGCGTCCACTATCGCAAAGTCATAGCCGGGCACAATCATCAACTGTGTTTCACCCGTGAGAATATCCATGCCGTTCTCTGTCATCCACGTATGCAGCATAGTGAGTGCCACAGCAGGCGTGGGAAGCGTCACGCCTCGTTCTCGCGCCAATGTCTTTAGACGGTATGCGTCCCATTGAGTGATGACAAGTTCTTTGTTATATTTTTTATTATGCCGCGCTGCCGACTGCGTACCATCACCATCGTTTAGCGCCAACCGTACGCCAAACCAGTACAACGATTCCAGCGTCCGTGTGGAGGTTGTCCCCACAGCCACGATTTGATGACGATTGTCGTTTACCGGAATGCCGTTTGTACGAATGCCGTCAAAGCGTTGTTGCAACTGCTCCGCAAGCGCTCGAATGGTTTCGCGTCCAACGACAATGCGCTCGTAGTGCATTGTATGGTCTTTCGCGTCGGCTGTGTGCATCGGTTTAAACGTTCCAGCACCGACGTGCAGCGTCACGTACTGCGTGGTGACTCCCTTTGCGGTCAGTTGACTCAAAATCTCCGGCGTAAAATGTAACCCCGCCGTTGGCGCTGCCACAGAACCGTCGTGCGCCGCATAAACCGTCTGATAATGCTCTTTGTCACCAGCTTCTGCTGAACGCTTGATGTAGGGCGGAAGCGGCATTTCGCCGCAGCATTCTAAACATTCTGCAAACGAGAGCAAGATTGTATCTTGCGCTTCTGTTTGCTCTTGCGACCATGTTAATGCGACAACAGCCTCCATACCGCTCCGTTGCTGAATTGTAGCGTACAAACTTACGCCGCCACGCTTCAGATACAAGACCATTCCCTCGACAATATGCCGTCCACCAACCATACACTGCCACACGCACGAATGTCGTGCATTCATCACCACTGCTGGGTCGCGGGATGCCACGCCATCAGCAGCAAGCGGCGCTATACAGAACACCTCAGCCGCGCCGCCCGTTGGCTTTTGCATCGGAATCCGTGCGGCAATCACGCGACTGTCATTCATCACAAGCATCGCCGATTGCGGCAGAAGCGATACCACATCCGCAAAGATGTGGTGGGCAATTTCGCATTGTTGATGGCTGGCTGGCTGCTGATTGAAGAACTCTTCGACCAATCTTCCATCGGCTGCCACGTCTAACACTGTTGCTGCGTCAATCCTTTCACTCGCTGTATTTATCGTAGCCACGAGCAATTTACTTGCCGAGCGGTCTGCCACTGGATAAACAGCGATGCGTTCCGGCGGCAAGTCATAAACGAAATCGTCTGTGCAGACGGCTGGGATAGAGAATCCGTGCGAGCTACGTGGGTTATTCAAGGATTCGTCAGCAGTATTGGTCATTATGGAAGATTTTTTCAAATCGTTTTGTGGCTACACGGCTTTATGGTAATTTTCTTTTACTAACGCAAATTACGGAACAACCAAAAAAGTATGAAACATAAATCACAAGCGAATAGCAGCAATGTACTGTCCCACGTTTCCCACACAAACCACACGCAATGGTCGAAAACCATCCTTCCAAACGGCGTGCGCGTGGTCAGCGAGGAGATTTCTACAGCACAATCCTTTGCACTCGGCATCTGGATTGATGTGGGTTCATGCGATGAAATAAAAAATACACAGAAGAACGAACACGGCATTGCCCATTTTATCGAGCATCTGGTGTTTCGCGCTACGAACCAACGCTCTTCCAAACAAATTGCGAATTATTTGGAGTCGGTCGGTGGTTATATCAACGCCTTTACAACAAAAGACCATACGTGCTATTACACGCGGGCGCTCACAAAGCACTTCACGCGGTCGTTAGATTTACTTTCGGACATTGTCGTGCATCCTGTTTTTCGTCCGGCGGATATCGAGAAGGAACGCAGCATCATTCTTGATGAAATCACGTCGCTTGAGGATGAGCCGGAGGAAATCATTAACGATTATTTGGATATTTCATTATTCGCTTCTCACCCATTCGCTCACCCGATAAGCGGCTCTGCACGGTCGGTTGGCGGTATGAACCGTGAACAAATCACCAGCTTCCACCACCGCACATACACTGCGAGGAACATCATCGTCGCAGCAACCGGCAACATTAGCCACGATGCGGTGTGCGAGCAAGCAGAGCATTTTTTACGTGAACTCCCGACGGACGCACCAGCGCCCAAGCGTAGCCTTCCCAAAGTCATTGCTCCAAAAACAAAAACACTCACAAAATCCGTCCAGCAGGCGCATTACACGGCGGGTGTGGCATTGCCGGACATAAGCGATGCGGATTATTACGCACTTTCGGCGCTGAATATTATTTTGGGTGACGGCATGAGTTCGCGCCTAAACCAGAGTATCCGCGAAAAACGTGGCATTTGCTACAGCGTTTATTCATCGGTGAGTGATATGCGTGATTGTACGATTTTTAGTATTTACGCGGCAATGGAACCCAAAAATCTCGAAATTACACAAACGCTCATCATGCAAGAACTCCGCGCTATTACGGAAAAAGCGGTGAGCAAATCGGAATTGCGTCGCGCAAAGGAACAGATGAAATCAAGTTTGATTATTGGCTTAGAAAGCCTATCGGGGCGAATGAATCTGCTTGCCAAAAGTGAACTCTACCTTGGGCGACTTGAAGATGTAGAGGAAAAAGTCGCCGCCATTGATGCCGTGAATGAAGCCTCCATCCTTGCATTGGCGCAAAAATGCTTACGTCCAGAAATGTGGCACAACGTCGTGATATTGCCTAAATAGCACATCCTTTTTCAGGGTAAATTTTTATGTCAAATCCCCGTCACGCTGAACCGCTCTCTGTCAGCGCCTTACCGGAAATTCACTTGCAAAAACTTCTGCGCTCCATGCTTGCGGATTCGTCACGCACGTGGATGGACATAACAGGTGTGCCGCTTCAAATCTTGTCCGTCGGCGAGTGGAATCACGCCGGAGGTCCTGACTTCAAGCATGTAGCGCTGTTAGCGAACGGGCAACTGTATGTGGGCGACGGCGAGTTTCACCGCAAAACTTCGGATTGGAATGCTCACGGGCATCAGCACGATGCAAACTACGATGGGTTATTGTTACACATCATTCTTCACAACGACTCCCAAGAACAATTTGCCGCCTATACAGTGTTATTGCCGTCGGGCGAGATGGAGCAAGCCTTGCAGAATGAACGGATAGCACTTCAGGCTTTAGAACAGGCTGACGAAAACAACGTGACAAGCGCATTGGAGGCGCTTCAGGACTACGCTTTACGCCGCATGAACACTAAAAGCTCCGAGGCGAAACACCTTTTGCAACGTCACGAACCACTTACGGTACTTTTAATGCTTATTGAACGATTTTTGCAAAAACAACAAGACAAGAAGCGCCGACCCAACGGTGTGGTGTCAAGCGGTATTCAGCCGAACATGATGCAACAAACGATTCCCCAATCACGAATTGGCGTATTTATTCGGGAAATGGAATATGCTTCATCCGTGAGTATTCAAGCGGGTCTGACGGAGGTGTTAGAAACACGCATTGACGGCGAAGGAGCCGGAACACGATTGGAGTTGATGGTGAATGCGATATTTCCGCTTGTGCTGGCGTTGGCGCGGTCGGAACAGCGTTCGGCAGTATTGGCGTGGTTTTGGTCGCTTCCGGCAAAAAACACCTACAGCCTCCTTGTCAAGCGCTTCCCGCACCTTCCGCAGCAGTTTGTCTGGCAACAACAAGGCATGTTAGAATATGTAGCAGAAATCCAACCAATACCAACAAAAAACCCCGCGGCAATAGCAGAGCCAGCAACTATCTACAAGGCGGGAACAGCACTGTCGTTCATCCTCCGCACCGCATCGTGATGCTACAAATGAACAGCCTCCGTTTTCTTCCTAAAAACTGATTTTTCCGACTGAAACCAATGAGAGTCTGCCATTCTTCCTTATTCACCGCCCTGTATCTTCGAGAGCAGCGAATATGCTCCTTTGACAACCACTTTTGCGTTTGTTGTGTCAAATGATGAAGGCAAGGAAACTTCCGTCCACCCACCCACCGAAGCGCCTCGCTTTACTTCCATCATTTGAAAGAGCTTCTTTCCAACG